>JAYEJS010000068.1 GCA_034660695.1 Candidatus Thermoplasmatota archaeon
CTTATGTCTCCATTTATGAGAGATAATTTTTCCATTTACCCCTAATGGAAAGAAAGGATTTATAAAAAGACTCCCAGAATTTTTTACGAACTTGTTGCATTGCTGTTGCCAGATGTATAGCCCTTCTCCGTTACGATTATATACCAGAAGCATATTAGCCATAAAAATTGGTGAAAAAATGGGCAGAGGACTTAATGCGGCAAGAAAGCTTAAGATGGACAGACAGAAGCTCCAATGGCATGATATGCATTACAAGAGGGGAGTGCTGGATTTAAAAAGAAAAACGGACCCGCTGGAAGGATCTCCTCAGGGAAGAGGTATAGTTATTGAGAAAGTAGGTATTGAAGCAAAGCAGCCGAATTCTGCAATAAGAAAATGTGTCAGAATTCAATTAATAAAGAATGGAAAGATGATCACTGCCTTCGCTCCCGGCGACAAGGCTATTACATATATAGATGAGCACGATGAGGTCGTAGTAGAGGGAATCGGGGGAGCGATGGGGAAATCCTACGGGGATATTCCCGGAGTAAGATATAAAGTTACAAAAGTAAACAATGTCTCCCTACAGGAAATGGTCAGGGGTAAAGTGGAAAAACCTGTGAGGTGATGACATGGAACCAGAAAATATACCGCCATTGTTCGGGAAATATGATGTATCCGGCATTGTGATAGAAGATAAAGGATTGGCAAGATACATGAATCTGGATACGAAAAAACTTCATCAGCATGCGCGGCATGCGAATAGGAGATTCAAGAAGGCAAATCTTTCTATTATAGAGCGATTGATAAACAATATGATGAGAACAGAAAGATATACGGGAAAGAAAACAAAAGCATATAATACTGTCAAGATGACATTCGATATCATACACAAAAAAACAAAGGAAAATCCTCTCCAGATTTTCATAAAGGCGATAGAAAATGCGGCCCCGAGGGAGGAGACAACCCGCCTTTTTCTTTCCGGAATATACATACCGCAGGCTGTGGACAGTGCACCGCTGCGCCGGCTGGATATCGCTTTACGCAATATTTGCAGGGGGGCGATATCATCTACCACGGGCAGCAAAAAAAGAATAGAGGCATGTCTTGCCGATGAAATAATAAAGGCATACAAAGACGACCCATCCTCGTTCGCGGTGAGCAAGAAAGGAGAGATGGAAAGAATTGCGAAAAGTGCAAGGTGATTTAAATGGGGCGAAAAGAAGAGAACGTGAAAAAGGCGGAGAAACTGAGGAGGCAACTCGATAAGATAAGGAATATCGGCGTTATTGCGCACATAGACCACGGAAAGACGACTTTCTCCGATAATCTGCTTGCTGGAGCGGGGATGATTTCGGAGGAGCTTGCCGGGGAACAGCTTGCTTTGGATTATGATGAACAGGAACAGGCAAGAGGCATAACGATAAATGCAGCATCGGCTTCGATGGTTTACGAATATGAAGGAAAAGAATATTTAATCAATTTAATCGATACGCCCGGCCATGTTGACTTTGGAGGGGATGTAACAAGGGCGATGCGTGCAGTAGACGGAGGAATAGTCGTTGTATGTGCCGTTGAAGGAGTAATGCCTCAGACCGAGACGGTATTGAGACAGGCATTGAGAGAGAAAGTAAAGCCCGTATTGCTCATAAACAAAGTAGACCGCCTGATAAATGAATTGAAGCTTAACCCTGAAGAAATGCAGGCAAGATTCTTAAAGGTAATCGCTGAAGTCAACGAGCTTATAAGGAAGATGGTTCCGGAGGAATTTAAGGATGAATGGAAAGTAAGAGTGGAGGACGGTAGCGTTATTTTTGGTAGTTCTCTCCACAACTGGGCAATTTCCAAACCGTATATGGATAAAACGGGCATGACTTTTAAAGATGTATACGAATATTGCAAAAACAAAGATGAAAAAACACTTGCAAAAAAACTGCCAATGTATAAGATCGCTCTAGATATGGTCGTAGAGCATTTGCCCGATCCAAAAAAGGCACAGAAGTATCGTATTCCCGTAATATGGAAAGGTGATCCAGAGTCACCTGTAGGAAAGGCAATGCTGGGGTGCGATTCAAACGGCCCTCTTGCAGTGATGGTAACAAAGATTATTATCGATCCTCATGCCGGAGAAGTTGCATTCGGACGTGTTTACAGCGGAGAAATAAGGGAGGGACAGGAGGTATATATCGTCGGGATGCCCAAAAAATATAGAACTCAGCAAGTCGCAATTATGGTTGGGAGCGACCGAATTACCGTGAATGAAGTTGAAGCTGGAAATATAGCAGCCGTAACCGGCTTAAGGGATGCAATTGCTGGCTCAACCATCACAACCGTGCCAGATGTGGAAGCCTTTGAGGGAATAAAGTACATATCAGAACCCGTGGTTACAGTAAGGGTGGAGGCAAAACACCCCTCAGATTTGCCAAAACTCGTAAAGGCGCTGAGAAACATATCAAAATCAGATCCTTCAATAGTTGTATCCATAAATCAGGAATCAGGAGAATACCTGATGAGCGGTATGGGCGAGTTGCATCTTGAAATTACTGAATACAGAATAATACACGAGCAGGGAGTAGATATCATAACTTCAGAGCCAACGGTAATATACAGAGAAACTGTGGAGAAAAAATCCCCTAAATTTGAGGGAAAATCTCCGAATAAACACAACTACCTCTATGTTGAAGTAGAGCCGCTGGATGAAAAAATAGTAAAAGCCATTCAGGAGGGAGAAATACCCGAAAATGTTAAGAAGCATGGGAAAGAAGCGGCAAAGATTCTCCAGAATTTGGGTATGGATAGGGTGGAAGCCAAAGGAACATTCATGATAAAAGGCCCGAATTTAATCACTGATGTTACCAAAGGAATACAGCATTTATTCGAGACGAAAGAATTACTTAAGCAGGCATTTGAAGAAGTAATCAACAGTGGTCCAAGGGCGAACGAACCTGTGATGGGAACCAAAGTTCGCCTTGTAGACGCAAAGTTGCATGAGGATGCAATTCATAGAGGGCCTGCACAGATCATCCCTGCCATGAGAAACGCCATATACGGGGCGATGACGCTGGCAAAGCCGAAGCTTCTTGAGCCGATGCAGAAGATATATATCTCAGTGCCACATGAATTGATGGGGGAAGTCAGCAAGGAACTGCAGCAGAGAAGGGCAACGATAACAGACATTAAAAGCGAAAGGGATATGAGCATAATCAACGGAAAAGTCCCGGTAGCGGAAATGTTCGGATTTGCATCTGCCATACGCTCGGCGACAGGCGGAAGAGTGCTGTGGAATACAGAAAATATGGGATTTGAACCTTTGCCAGAATTCTTGCAGGAGGGCGTTACAGCAAAAATAAGGGAAAGAAAAGGCCTCAAGCCGGAGCCGTGGGGACCGGAACATTATATAGGATAGACCTTTATCATGAGCAAAGCAGAATGCAAAAGGAAATACGAAAAGCCGTCATCATGCATGGGCTGGTCTCGGTCTTCTTTCGGTATTTTTAGCAATTAAATATTTTGTTCCTTCCGTCCCTGAATGGATTGCCTTGCCCGTTGTATCTGTCTTGATTGCGTACATTTTGGTTGCATTGGCGCTTACGTACAGATACAGCATGACTCTCTCCGCAAAAGAAGAAATGCCACCAGCTGACTTAGAAAAGGAAAGGATAAGAGCCAAGGTTGAAAAAGCGCGCCTAAAACTAGAAAAGAAAAAGTTGAAGGCGGAGGGAAAGACAGGGAAAAAAGAGCAAATAATTGATACGATCAAAAACACAGACTGAAAATCCAACCAAACAAAAAATTTCGACAGGTGTACATAGAAGAATGGGCTATTACAAGGGAGGGAAAAAATATGGCACTTAAGGGAGAAGGCTGCATTGATTACAGCGGCTTTCGGGCTGGTGGCTGCGCTGGCGTGGAATCAGACAATTATAGCCATTTTTAAAGAAATATTCGGCGATAACTGGGAAGGCATTCCACAAATGCTGACATATGCAATATTGGTGATCATCATAGCAGTGATTGTGACAATATGGATCGGCAAAGTTGCAGAAAAACATAAAGAATAAACCATCTCTTTCCCCTATTTTGATTCATGTGGAGGTTTTTGCTCGTTGTGTGAAGAAAACCAGGGATAGCAGACTTGTCTATTGAGTTACTAACATGCTACAACCTGTTATGGAGCACAGCCCAATTTTTGCAGGGGCTATGACAAAATCAATGATATTCGGTTCTATCAACATAATAGGATATGCCGCTCCGATCCATTTTCTCTACCCAACCATGGGAATTCTATGGGGCACGATGGTCTCCTATTTCGTATCGCTTCTCATAGCTTTTTCCCTTTTCAAAGCCATGAACAGGATGTCATAGTTTATTTTCTCAGCTCGTCAAGTATTTCTTTTGCTCTGTCCATTCTTATTTTTCCCTCAGCAGCCATTATTTCTGCTACTCTGTCAATTTCATCTCCCGTGGCGCCTGCCGTGACGGCAATGTTTTTCGCATGCAAACGCATATGCCCTTCCTGTATCCCCTTTGTTGTCAAGGCGTGCAAAGCTGCAAAATTTTGGGCCAGACCGACAGATGCTATCACTTCCGCCAGTTCCTTTGCGGATTTTACACCCAGTATTTTTAATGATATTCTTGCAATTGGATGGATTTTCGTTATTCCCCCTATCGTGCCTGCTGCCATCGGTATCCTTATTTTTCCCACAAGGTTGCCATCTTTTTTCTCCCATAATGTCAGCGGTTTATAGCCGTTCATCGCAGCGTATGCATGAGCACCTGCTTCTATGGCCCTCCAGTCATTTCCGGTTGCTAGGGCCACCGCATCTATCCCGTTCATAATGCCTTTGTTATGCGTGGCTGCCCTGTACGGGTCAAGAAATGCAAACTCGTATGCATGGATTATATTGTTAACCACCTTTTCCCCACCCACCACATCTTTATCAAAAACGGCGGTTGCCTCAACCAGACGGCGGTCGGCAAGATTGGAGATTATACGCAATAATGTTTTTCCGCCTGTTATTTTTTCTACCAGAGGAGCACACGCCTCTGCCATGGTATTTACAGCATTGGCACCCATTGCATCCCTCACGTCGACTAGTAAATGGATACAGAGCATGTTATCGCTTAGCTGTCTCACTTCCAGATCTTTTGCACCCCCTCCAAGACTAACCAGAATTTTATCCTGGGCGTTTGCCAGGTCAAGTATCTCCTTTTTGTGAGATTTTATTTCTTCCATCGCATTCTTCTTCGCATCAAGGATCTGTATCTGCCCTATCATTATGGGCTCGGTTGCATGCGCTGTAAATCCCCCTTTAACTCTTGCCATTTTCGCGGCATTGGAGGCAGCGGCGACAACAGACGTTTCTTCTATTGCCATCGGGACTATGTAGTTCTTTCCGTTTATCAGAAAATTTGTGGCTATCCCCAGCGGCATTTGTAATGAGCCTATGACGTTTTCTATCATGCGGTCAGCTGTCTCAACGTCCAGTCCATCCATTGAGAGAAGAATTCCTTCTTCCTCATCGTTCAACCCGGCAAACTCTTTCACCTTTTTTATTCTCTCTCTTACCGGCAATTTATAAAATCCTGAAATGCGCGATGTTTTTTTCATAAAACAAAAAGCACAATTTTTATAAATATGTATCGGGGTTGAGCATGATGAAAATTTGTTAATATCGAAAGTTTTATGACGAAAGATTATATTATATCTTCGATGATGGGAAATGCAGTTGACTTCAGACACTGGGATTCAATAGAGAAATTTGTTACAGCAGCGAAGAATTCTGGAAATGAAAAAGAGATGAATGCAATGGCTTATAATATACGACGACCTGCGTTAACAGGGGGAATTGACGTAACTGATGAAAATGAAGTGGAAAAATTCATATCGAAAAAACCATCAAACTTACATGCAGTGGGAAACACTACAATGTTCAAACGCAAGAAGATAGGCAGGAACGATCCTTGTCCGTGCGGCTCTGGCAAAAAATATAAGAAGTGTTGTCTGCCTAAAGAGAGGGGTAGAGAAAAAAAAGATCTTGAATCTATCGATGATCTTCCACTGTACAAAGTATTGATAAGCGAGGAGCCAGGTAGCCGGGCTATTGCGATAGCGAGAGAGCGGTGGAATGGAAACATAGCATTCATATACATGTTGATTGATGAGTGGAAAATGGGCTTAAAGGACTGTTTCGGCGGCTACGATGTCTCAAAAACTGTGTTTCATAAGGCGGTAAGCAGTTTGCCACTCGTTGATGCCAACCTCGACGAGTGTAAAAAACTTATCAAGCGCGGCTTGCTCATAGCAAAAGAAGTTGGAACAAAGACACCAAAAGAATTCGATAGACTTAAGGCTATTATCGGAAAGCTGGACAAAGTCCAGGTAGGTGGTTCTTTGTATAAATGTTTCAAATGTGGAAAAGGAGATCTCTCTGATGAAAAAGTTGAATATATCAAAAAAGTGACTCGTGAAGATATGAATCGCGGTGTGTGTGGAACGCCAAACGAGACGATGATATATTTTGTCTGCAATGAATGCAAAAACAGATCGGCAGATGAAATGAGTGAATGGCTTGATGAAGAAGAATATGAGACAAGAGAAAATTACATGGAAAAAGTCAAAAAATCTTTAAGGAAACTGTCGGTAAATGAATATAGGGAAATACTGGAAAAAGAGGGGTGGGATACCTGGGGCCCGGTTGCCTGCATGGAATGTGGTAATGAAGAAAATATTGGAGTTGAATGTTTTGCAGTTGATGGCAATTTGGAGCCAAATACAACTGAGGAGGAGAATGTACTTTTTAAAGCTGTAAAAGAATTCTCGAAGATTCCAGAGCTGGGTAAATCTGATATCGGACATTTGTTTATTGGCAGTTATCTTATTATCAGTATCCCAACATGCAGTAAATGCGGTTCGCACAGAATATTTTCAGATTTTTAATGGTGATTCAATGGTTGATAAAAATAAAATTAAAATGGAGCTAAAATACAAAAAAGATGTAGATGAGTGGTGGGATGAATTTAACGACGTCAGGGACATATCTGGAAGGGTGAAGAAGATAAAGGAAATATGTGCTTTGAACAAGCCAATTGAGTTTTATGAAATTGGAGATTGACACGGCTATCTTTTTATTGCTTCATCCAGCCTTTTCATCATGAATTCTTTGCCCAACGAATGGATGAAATAGCCCGCTCTCGGTCCTTTATTCTGCCCAAGAATTATTTGGTATAGGTATTGAAATGCATCTCCCGCAGGCATCCCTTCTTCCTCTGCAGCCTCGTAAATTGCTTTATGAATTTCTTCCGCATTCCATTCTACCCCCTCAAATTTTTTTCTTAGCCTACTGAAAAATTTTTTTTCTCCTGTTACCTCAATCTCCGGCAATTCCTTTCTCACTTCAAATTTTACCTGCTCCGGAGCAAAATTATCCAGCCAGTATCGAACTTTCTCAAGCCGATCCATCAATCTCTTTTCCTCGTATTCGTCAAGCCTGCCTATCTCCCCATTCCTCTTCAATATGTCATGCACTCCTTTCCAGTCCTTAGCTATCTGCACAAGCGTGACGAGATGACGGTATGGCACCTGCTGAGGCATTTTATCATGTGCTTTTGGATAAGGCTGTGAAAGCCGGTATATTCTTTCGACATCCTTTATCCCCGTCTTTATTCCCTCTTCTCCGAAAACAATTCTCTCATATTTATCGTATTCATCGACAAGGTCGAGCAGACCTAATCTAGAGTCAAATTCGATATGACGGGACGGTTCGTACTTCATGAGCAAAAATCGCAGCACTTCCGGTGGGGTCATTTTAAGCATCTTTTCCGCTGCAATAGCCGTGCCAGTAGAACCGTGCATAGCCCCCTTTCCTTTTAAATGGATAAATTCATATACAAAAGGCATCGGGTGCGGGTAGTTGTACACTTTTTCGGCTATAACTCTGCCGGTATCCCACGAGCCGCCTGCAGCAGCATGATCTTTTCCAAAAGCCTCGAATGTAACACCAAAAATTTTCCAGCGGGCTGGCCAATCAACTCTCCATGGCAATTTTCCCGTCCCACCCATCCTTATGTCTGCTTTTCCTTCATTACCGCACAGGCATTTATAATAAACAAATGGATATTCATAGGAAATGACATTGCCGGTTAACCTGCTGCATTTTTCGCACCTGGCATTCAAAGGCATCCATTTTTCTGGCAAATCCCTTTTTGCAACACTTGTCAGTATCTCGCGTATTTTATCTGCGTTATTCAGAGCAACTTTTATCCCTTCATTGTATCTCCCATTGCGATAGAGTTCATGTGCCAGATATACTTTTGGTTTTATTCCCAATTCTTTCAATGATTCCAGAAACGGGGAGAGAAAATGCTGTGCGTAATTCTCATGACTGCCGCACGGGCACGGAATTTCTGACAGCGGCTTTCCCACATATTTCTCGTATGAAGCCGGTAAAAAAGGGTATACTTTGCGGAGTGAGTCAAACGTGTCGCCGATGTATATGAGTTTGGCATCTCCTCCTTTATCGATTAAAGCCCTGTAAATTGCTTCAGTGGTAAGCACTTCCCTCATATTGCCTATGTGGATAGGCCCAGAAGGAGTTATGGCAGTTGCAAGAACATGCTTTTTGCCCTTCCCCAGCAATTTTTCAGCTACAACGTCTGCCCAGTGCACAGTCCTTAATATGCCCAATCATTTTATTTTTTTTGGGTTATCCGGTGCTCAATGGACATTTTAGTGAAGGACAAGTAACCATGAAAAAAATTCGAAAACATTTAGATGATAACAGTATTACACCCACAATTAAAAGAGTTGTTGAAAATTTATTGAATTTGAGTGAATTTAGATACATAGATGCGTTTGTAAATACAATCAAGCATCGTAATCTCATTGATACAGATTGGGGTTTAGTCAAAATGGAGTGAGAATCCTCTGGGCTTCAGCCCAGAGATGAATCACTCCACAATACTTTTTACTACGTTCCAGTTGGATACATAGTCCCAAGCCCAACCAGAACATGGTTGTAATTAGC
>JAYEJS010000069.1 GCA_034660695.1 Candidatus Thermoplasmatota archaeon
AAGGTAAATAAAAAAGTGGGAAGGCGTATTCAAAATTTTGTTGAATCCTGCAGATCATTTCTCAAATCATTTTTCCGGTCTGCTTATGGCTTTTTTCATTTTTTGACTACTTTTTCAAAGCATTCCCCTTTCTAGGAAAAACAAAAGCTTTAAAAACTTCCCTATATTCCTATGCGGGAACAGTGCTCCAGTATTTTTGATATATTTCTTGTGTTCCTCTCCAAATCTTTCTGTCAATTCATTATCTTCCAGTCGAGTCGTGATAAGAACTGGGATTAAGAAAATCAGAGCTGTAAGGAGAGCTGATAGATTATTTCTGAAGAAAGCAAAACCTAGAACAACACAAAGGAAGCCTAAACAGCCAGGATGTCGAATGTAGGAATATATCTCTGAGGAGACCAACGTTCCCTCTTCTGGAAAGACCGTGTAGATCTCCAGATTACACCCACCGACATCAAATCCAGAAAGACGCATATGCAATCCAACAAGAAGACGAATTGAAACTAAAAAGGCGCCAATCATTATGGCAAGCCAGAGGGGGAGTAAAGCCAGACCACCAACTAAAAGAGGGTGAAACATACATGCAAGAAAAGTTGCAGACATCGGCATGAAGAAATGAAAGAAATAGTACCGATATGCTAACTCTCCATACTTCTCTCGATATCTCTTAGCATTTTTCATGCGACCATAGGCAAAGGCGGAACACACTAATGCAATAATAAGCTGACTGAGTAAGGCTTCATACCACACCAAACCATCAAACCAAATGAAAAAGACGGTACACACTAAGAAAAGCAGAAACCCAACGGCGAATATGGCTGTGCTCTTCCAGGGGCTTCTAAACTCGGGAATCTTTTCTTTTAATAATTCATAGCCTTTTTTCTGAGTCATTGTTATCCCATTTCATTCTGTAGTCAATTTTACTCTTTATTTCTTCCTTTTTATTTTCGGGAAAAGCATTCCTACCTTCCTCTTGTATTCCTTGTATTCATCTCCAAATACTTTTTCTAAATCTCTTTCCTCCTGGAAAGCTTTAATCATTAAGCCGATGATAAAAATTGGAATTAAGAAATAAAGACAGTAAAGAGCCTTCCAAAATAAACACCAACCAAAAAGAGCAATAATGCATCCAACATAGAGCGGATGCCTTACAACCTTGTATAGTCCAGTTGTAACAAGTTTTTCTGGAGTTGGATCTATCTGGATTCTATTACCATAAAATTTTGCTTTTCTAATTAATTTATGCGAAGAGGCAATGATGAGAGTTATTCCAGACAGAAAAAAGACCATTCCTGCAATAGGAAAAATGACTATGTCTGGTATTCTAGGTTGGTTAATTAATGGTAGATAAAAGAAACCAACAAGCATAATGAAAATCAGCAGGTTTCTTAGCAAAACCCAGATCACTAATTTTGGTTTCATAGACATTTCCTCCTTTTTATTCAACTAACCTTATTTCGCCCGCCGAAAATTTCGGGTAGCCCCTCCACCACTCATGCTGGAGTTTCTTTGCCTTTTTGAGCTTAAGCGACTTCTTACACCGCGAAGTGAGCATTTCGTCTAACTGTGAATAACCGAACTCGAGTTCGTTTATCCCTCCGATATGGGAATTAATCCGAAGTACTTCGGTTATCCACGACTCTGGACGAACAAAACTTTCGATCATTTTTCTCCTCCTTTTCTAATAGTATCCAATGGACTTTTAATCTTACTTAAATCCCTAATCATAACGTGAGTATATATTTCTGTGGTTTTTGAATTTTTGTGCCACCCAAGGTATTTCTTAGAACCAACAACATAGCATTTTATTGCCAAATTGTAAGCTTGCAAAATTAAGGAGTTATATGGGGTCATAAACACATACTTATATAACAATCTCGATATAAACATGTGAAGCGAATCATATGTCTCCTGCTCATAATCCTTCTCATATCATTTATTCCGCTCTCTAATGGCAATGGCACAGAAAAAAAGGTTTTCATTGCAAGAATAGACGGTATGATTGCCGAGGGCACGGAAAATCAATTCGAAAAAGCGATAGACATTGCAGAGAAAGAGGGCGGTGCAGCCCTTATAGTAATGCTCGACACGCCCGGAGGGCTTTCCAATCCCATGAAGGAAATAATAAAGGAAATAGAAGGGGCAAAAATTCCTGTAATAGTATATATCGCCCCTGAAGGTGCTTACTCATTCTCTGCTGGGACATTCATATTGCTTTCATCCCATCTCGCGGCCATGGCTCCTTCCACTGCCATCGGGGCGTGCCAGCCCCGCATCATAAACCCCGCAACGGGGATGGCAGAAGAAGCCCCCCGGAAGGAAATAAATGCGTACGCTACTTACATCAGTAGCATTGCCGAGAGACACGGGCGGAATTCTACTGTTGCAAAGCGATTTGTTACTGAGAATCTTGCGCTCGGCCCGTCCGGGGCCGTTGAGAACAATACGGTGGAGATAGTTGCGGGCAGCATAGATGACCTGATTGAAAAAGCGGATGGAATGAAGATAAGGGGCTCGTTGAATGGTGTTGAGAACTTAACGTTTCATGTTAAAGGAGCAAAGATTGTGAACATAGGCTGGAATTTCAGGGATAAATTACTAAATTATCTTACGGATCCACAAATAGCATCGCTTCTGCTGACAATCGGCATACTTGGGTTGATATTCGGATTTCTCACGCCAGGATTTCATCTCCCGGAAACTCTTGGGGCAATATTTCTCGTGCTTTCTTTATACGGGCTTTCGTACATAGGAGTCAATGCTGCCGGCATCATTCTAATCGTTCTTGGATTTATATTTATCATAATAGAGGTGCATACTCCCACTTTTGGGTTCTGGACAGCTGCTGCAATTGCTGCATTCATATTCGGTATTGTTTTAATACCTGCAAGTAATTCAATATACGAGATGCCCGAAGACTGGTTTATTTCGTTCCGTATAGCAAGCATACTTGCTGCCGTGGCCGTCGGAGCGTTTTTTGCATATGCCCTTACCGCATCCCTGAAGGCGAGGATGAGAAAACCCAGACTCGGAAATGAGGAATTCATAGGAATGGAGGGTGTCGCGATAACCGATATCGCTCCCAAGGGGCAGATAAAAGTGAGGGGAAAAATATGGAAGGCGGAGGCTGTGGAGGGGGCAGGTGAAATAAGAGAGGGAGAAGAAGTTATCGTCGTGGGTAAAAAAAGGATGGTTTTGAAAGTAAAAAAGCGTAAATAATAAGTATTACTACTGCCATGTTACTTCATTCCTGGGGAGGAATATGTCGAAAAAAGAAACGTGGATATTCCTATCTACCGACAAATGGGAATATACCCAAAAAATAAAAATGGAAAGCTGATTCATTGCTCGCTTTTAGTCAAGGAGAGCATGATGAAGCCATACAAAATAAGGAGGAAATTAATAGCTAGGAAAAGAATATATCATCTTTTTGAAATGGCGGAAAAGATGGCCATGGACGGGAAGATGGATCTCGCCGGCAGATACGTGGAGATTGCGAGAAAAATAGGAATGAAATATCTGGTGAGAATACCGAAGGCATATAAAAAGCGGTTTTGCAAAAAATGTAATTCTTATCTATTGCCGGGCAAAAACTGTAGTGTCAGGCTAAAGAAAAAAAGGATTGTTGTATCATGTCATAACTGTGGCAATATAATAAGAACGCCTTTTACGAGGTAATTTGATGGCCGGATTATGGGAACTGGAAAATAAAATAAAAAACTGTAAAAACTGCCCTCTTTCCCTCACACGAAAAAATGCAGTACCAGGAGAGGGAAGAGAAGACGCAAATATAATATTCATTGGAGAAGCTCCTGGAAAAAGCGAAGATGAAACTGGCAAACCATTTGTCGGAAAGGCGGGAAATTTTCTCGATTTTGCATTGACAGGCATAGGGCTGAAAAGAGAGGATATATACATAACAAATGTGGTCAAATGCAGGCCGCCGGGCAACAGAGATCCGAGAGAAGAAGAAATTAAGGCATGTATTCCTTATCTTGACGGGCAGATATCTATCATAAAGCCAAAGATATTTTGCACGTTAGGCAAATTTGCAACCACATATATTCTCTCCTCATACGGGTTTGACAGCGAGCCGATATCGAGGGTGCACGGCAGGGTTTACAGCTCGCCTGTGGCAATGATAAAAATAATCCCCATGTATCATCCCGCTGCGACGATATACAATCCCGCTCTAAAGGAGTATTTTTTGAGGGATATGGGAGTTATTAAAAAACTATTGGACTAAGCGTATATAGCCCGAGTTAAAAATTTTTACATCTGGAATTCATAAAAATATTCTTTATGGGATATCAGATATCTTGCTAATTTTCTACCATACTCTGTCAGATGCCCTTCATTATCTATGTAGCCAAACTCCCTCAATTTATCAAGCAGCCTCATGTCTACATTTTCGGGGTTATCAGCACATACTTTTGCAAGGGCGATGATGCTTCTCGCAAACATTCTTGCACTCATCATTTTTAGAGTTATTAGCACCAATTACTATGTAAATTTTTATAAAAATTTTGAGAACTTGCTTTTAGAAAGGCTAAAATATGCTTATCTTTTACAATTTCGTATGCGGGGTAAAATCGCCGATTATGTTAAATTTTTGCGGCTGCCGGGGCTGGGAGGGCTTGCCGTACCGCCGGTCTTTGGAGCGATTTCTGCGGGCGTATATGACATGCATATTCTTGTTGTGCTTTTTATCGTCGGTGCTCTTTCAGCGATTTATGGATTTGCTTTGAACGATTATGCTGATGTTGAGCTGGACGGGCTTATCAAGGAGTTGAGGGACAAACCCCTTGTGAAAGGCACCATATCAAGAAAAAATGCTGTTGCAGTCTGCCTTATTGCAATGATGTTTATCTTCTTTTTTTCTTTTATTCTATGGCATGAAAAAAATTTAGACGATTACAAGTTTGCAGCAATAGTTTCTCTTGTACTTGCCGGTGTTCTCGGAAGCATTTATGATCTCTATGGAAAAAAAATCCCCGGCTCTGACTTTTTTGTTGCAATTTCTATATCACTTGTTTTTTTGTATGGAGCGCTGGCAGTTGTAGATAACAATCTGGGCATCCTGACATGGATTATTTTCATGCTAACTTTTAATCAGACGTTACATATGAATGCAATTGAGGGTGGGATAAAAGATGCTGATCACGATTATATCATGGGGGTGAGAAATATTGCCCTTTTATCAGGGGTAGAGGTTCGGGGGGGGAGAATTCGCATTCCTTCAGTCTTTAAATTGTTAGGCGTGGGCATACGCTCATTCTCCGCAGTTCTGGTTTTCGTTCCATTCTTTTATGGTATGGATTATTATCCATGGCAAATAGCTCTCCTGGCCGTAATGCTCGCAGGCATTCTTTACATTGAAATGAAACTTGTCGCCCTCAAAAAATTTGATAGAAAAAAGATAAGAAAATTGATAGCAGGTGCAACTTTTCTAAGGTATTCCGTGGTTCCAGTAATGCTCATCAGTCTGATTGGCATAGCTGGCGGGGCAACCCTTGCCATCCTTCCCGTAGTGTGGTATACAGCATTCACCCCCCTTGCGGGCACAAAAATCTTCCAGCCGGAGATGTGAAAAAATGAAGGCATGTATAATAGGTGCGGGTATCGGAGGACTTGCATCCGCTTCTTTGCTTCTCAAAGAAGGTTATGCCGTCGACGTGTACGAAAAGGAAAAAATGATTGGGGGAAGGGGACTGACAATAGACGAAAAAATTTCATATGGGGAATACAAAAATTTACTCAAACGTTTTGATATGTATGTTCCTTTCGCCGAACCATCCTTGGAAGAAATTTTTGATGGGTTAATCAATGGTTACAAAATGGATCTCGGCTTCCATTTGATTGGAGGGGGAGAAAACGCATCGCCGATAAAAATTTTATCTTCTCTTGGGATAAAGCAGGATATTATAGGTTCTCGCCTCGGGTTTATAGGAAAAAAAATAGAATATCCCTACCTTTCAATGGGAGACAAAATCAAAATGCTGCCACGAATATTACAGCTCCTTTTCTCAAGAAAAGAGACCATTGCAGCCCTCGAAAGTGTTTCCATGGAAGAGACAATAAAAAGATACGGGAAGGGTAAAATGAAACTCACTCTCGAACTGTTCTCGAGGCTTATCACAACGGTTAATGATTTAAGCAGGATATCAACCGGGGAAACTTTCTGGGCACAGCGTGAACTCATGGGCTCCAGTCCTGTTTCCTATCCCGTCGGAGGGCTGAGCAGTATCGCGAAAAATTTTGCCGGCTGGGTCGAAAAAAAAGGGGGGAACTTAATGCACAGGAAAGTGGACAGAATAATCATTGAGGATGGAACAGCAAAAGGAATTTCAGCAGGAAAGGAAAAAGATTATGATATTGTTATCTCAAGTCTACCTGTTCAGGATACCTTTTCAATTGCAGACGAAAAAACATTTCCCAAGAAATGGGTAAGCAAAATAAAAAATTTGGAAGGGACAGGAAGTTTGTGCGCATATTATGCTCTCAACGGATTAAATGAAAAATTAATAGGCAAAGCATTCATGTTCATAGAGAGAGATGCAGGTATAGAAGGCAATGATGCGGTCGGTATGATAGATTTCAAGATGGCAAGTCCTGAAGCAAATACGGCTCCGCATGGCAAGTATCTAATCCAATCATACGTGATTTGCACACCTGATGAGGCAAAGAATAAGAAAAAAATCGAAACGTTAAGGAACACTCTGGATAAGTATCTGGAAAAACTCGTTCCCGATTTCCGAAAAAAAATGGAGTGGTGTATTTACCCGGCAATATGGCATCTGGACGGCGTGGCCAAAACAATAGACAACGAAAAATCTCCTGCCGGCACGCCAATAAAAAATTTTTTTGTGGTGGGTGATTCAATAAAGGCAAAAGGCGTTGGTATAAACTGTGCTGCCGATTCAGCAAATTTGTTGATGAAAGAGTTGGGAAAAAAGTAAGTCATGCAAATGTCTACCTTATTTCTTCAAACTCACCTGCCTTTTTGTTTTTTCTAACGTTGTCCCAGCGGAAATATCTGCCGTTCATGGAGATATAAACTCCATGGGGCAAAGTTTGGGTAAATGCCAAAGAACTTCCTAAATTGAACAATCCATCGGAACTGCCAAATTTGTATGGTATCATTGCGCCTGTTAAAACGATTGTTTTATCTTTTATGGAATTGGCAAGAACTTTAGCGGTTTCTACCATTGTATCGGTGCCATGGGCGACCAGTATTCTATCTTCTTTTGCTTTTTTACAGTTTTCAAGTATGATTTTTCTATCAGCATCGGTCATATATAAACTATCGACCATCATTAAAGTCTCGATATCAATTTTTAATTTGCAGCGGCCCAATTTTAGCATCTCAGGCAGATGAGTATCCTTGAAGAAGAGTTTTCCTGTAAGTTCATTGTACTCTTTATCGAAAGTCCCACCCGTAACAAAGATTTTGATACACATGATTCTCGGTTATAGGTTGGCAATAATAAATGTTTTGTGTTGTGAACATTTAGCCTTAGCTATTTTCATTCTTCTCTCTCGATGCTCCTCAAATATATTCTCGATACTTTTTTCATTCTGACATATTCCTTAAGTTTTTGGGAGAGTTGCTCTGCCATCCCTTTTTTATACGCATTTGAGAGAGCGATCGTATCGAGCTTCATGTAGTCTTCATATATTCCTTCCTTCTTTAACAGCTCTTCCAGTTCCTTTCTTTTTGGATCTTTTATGTCGGGGAACCACGGATTCTCATAAATTTTTACATTTGCTATTTTTTCACTTCCATACACATATTGCGTTTCGTTTTTCAAAGCATATTGCACTATTCTTTCTTTCAATTCTTCCTTCATTCTCTCCAGTTCTTTTACTTTGCTTTCAATTTCCCAATATCTATTCACCAGTGAATGCCCGTCCTCCCATCTCGCTTCTTCAGGCGGAAGATTTTCGATAGCATATTTATGCTTAAAGAGAGGGCACAAATGCTGGTACTCGCAATACGGGCAAAGAGCAGATTCTTTTGGATAAAAATTGTCTTCCTCTATAGCCTTCTCAATTCCAATTATTTTGTTGAGCGTGTCTTCCTTAACTTTTTGCAGTGTTTCATCATCTTTTTTTATTCTCAATTCTTTATTGAAAGCAACATAATGCCATATCAGTTCAATATCGTTGGCATCATCATACATGTTTTTTAACGCAAGTGCATACAATGCAAGCTGTCTGTCCTTTTTCACTTCTTCCTCTGTCGGCAGATTTAAAGATGTCTTGTAATCATGTATTTCGTATACGCCATCTTTTTCTGACAGCCTGTCTATTATGCCCCTGACTGTATAGCCGGTATCATCTATCGGCAGCAAAACCATTTTCTCCAATGCAATTGTTTTCCCATCGTTGAAAGGTTTGTACGTGTTATAATAATCGCAGATATATTTTTCCCCCATCTTTCTGTAATTATCTGGAGAATATTCTTCTTTAACCACAAAAATATTTTCATCTATTTCCTTTTCCCATCTCTGGTTATAAAATGTGATCAAATCATCGAGTTCACAAATCTTTCGAAACATTTTGTCCCTGTACAATTTTTCTAATGCTTCGTGAACCCTGCCCCCCATAAATGCTTCGATATTGCCCCTTGGCGAGATAATTTTCTCTACATACCTGTACTTGAATTTCAATGGGCATGACTCAAAAGTTGAAATACGGGAGTGGGAATATACTCGTGCCATATTACATTATAGAAATCGGAGATAAAGAAGTTTTCCTTACTCATTGTTCGCAGAGAACGACTTTGTTCAACGTAAGCAATATTAATGGTTTTATATTACTATATATGAGGCTAGTAAAACTATGGAATATATTAAAGCATTGCATGAGCGATATCCGAATGCTTTGAAAAAGTAGTCAAAAAATGAAAAAAGCCATAAGCAGACCGGAAAAATGATTTGAGAAATGATCTGCAGGATTCAACAAAATTTTGAATACGCCTTCCCACTTTTTTATTTACCT
>JAYEJS010000070.1 GCA_034660695.1 Candidatus Thermoplasmatota archaeon
AAGAAGCAATCAAAAGCGGCTTGGTTTTCGGCATCGGACCGACAACAATAACAATAACAGCAGGCGGAGCATCAAAGACAGCCAAAGGTTTTGTACTTGGACCGCTGGTACTGGGAGTGAAGTAAACCCAAAACCCCTTTTCCCTTTTTTAATGTGAAATATAAAATCTCCTAGCCTATTTTATGCAACCCGGCTCATTCTGAAGGCTCCGGTGAGTTTTATTTCATCCTTTTCAAGCAAGTAATCAATCCAATTTCTGGATACAACTTCCCCGCATCCCTGCACACGAAGCTGCATCCTAGAGCCTTCCTCCCTCATCTCTATAACACCGTCCATAAGATGTTTTATTGTCTGTACTTCTATTTCTTCATGCATGCCTCTTGTCATACTGAACACGGAAGTTGCCCCGAGCCGTTTGCACGCTCCGCTTATTACCTGGAGAAAACGAAATACGGCTTTTGCATCCGAATAAACTATCAATGTTGATATTGAATCAAATATAAGTCTGTGCCGTTCATATCTTTGTGTAAATTCTTTCTCAGTACTTATTATTGAGGCTGTTATTTTCTCTCTATTAATGGGACTGTCAACAAAAGTAACATTCGCTCCGCTTTCCTCTAATTCAACTCCCTTGGAGTATACATCTATATATTTCACCTTTCCATCATTTTCATATTCTAAAAATTTTTTGTCCAGTTTTTCCATTTCTTTTTTCATCTCTGAAAATGAGGTATCAGTCAAAACGAATATCACAGGCTCTCCCTCCTCCAATCCAGATAATACAAATCTTTTTAGTATTGTTTCTCTTCCTATGAATGGAGGAGAATACAAAAGAGTGTTAGTTACAGTCGGTACACCCCCCTTTAGAAGTTCGTCTAATCTACCTATTCCTGTTTTAACCGGCATATTCCCCCCCTTCGATTATTTTATCTACTAAAACTTCAAACGCCTCGAATATGCCTCTACCCTCTGTCGCAACAGTTTTTATTACTGGCACATCTCTTATCCCCATTCTGTTTTTTATCTCTTCCTCATTCAAAGCACCTGTCAAATCCTGTTTGTTAGCCACTATTACATAAGGTATCTTTTCATTACGAATATTATTTGCCATTTTTATTGCATCCCCAAAATACTCTGGGTTTGAGGAGTCAATTACCAGTATTGCACCCGTTGCTGACGCCCCCATTTTTTCTACCAGTGGGGAAAATCTCTCTTGGCCTGGTATGCCAAACACCTCTGCCCTGCATCCTGCACGGTCGACCGTGCCGTGCTCAATGGCTATTGTAGCTCCGAGTCTATCTACGGAAGTAAATTGCTTAGAAAGTGTTTTTATAAAAGTGGTTTTACCTGATCTGAAAGGGCCCATAACCAGTATCTTCGGGATGTAAATTCTTATGCCGCCTGGCTTGTAAGTCCTAAACATTACCGGTTTACCGAGTTTTCCATCCCAATTTGTCTTTGATACTTGGTATTTTTGCCCGGTAAAAACTCCATTACTTGTAGGAGTTATTTCCACAATGCCGTCAAACCCTCTTTTTATGCGGTATATTATGCTCTCTTTATACGGCCATGCGGTAAAGTTGTAAATTGAGACACCATTTCTTTTACCAATCTCTTCATTTATTCTGTATATCCCCTGCAGCGTTTCTCTTTCACCGCAGAGATCCATCATATTCGAGAGGGAATCAAACACCACTACGGTATTGCTGGGCAAATTTTCGAGCATTTCATTCGCAACATCTTCGTAACTCAATATATCGTGTGGCTCAAGGATTACATATTTTTCTTCAGACGGTGCCCCTATAAGGCGGGAATAGCCATCTACAACCAAAAGTCTTTCGCCATATTTTTTTATATCCCACCCAAATTCTCTAAAAGATTGCTCAAGATGTTTTGGGGATGATTCGGAGATGACATATACGCAATCCTTTCCTTTCTCAAGATTATGGTGCAGTACATGTATGCCCATATTGCTTTCCTCTACTTCTGGTGATATGTAAAATAATAATGACTTCCCTTCTGGTATGCCTCCTCCTAAATATTTATCCAGTTTCGGTATCCCCGTCTCTATCATATTGCTCATAATATCTCATCAATTTCCTTTGCAGCTTTTTTCATGGCTTCATGCACTGTATCGATATCGTTTGAAGATGTTATAACCGCAAGTATCGCCCTCGGACCCGCTCCAGTAGTAATGATATTAAAATTGTTCGCTTTCACTACTACCCTTATTGGTACGCCCCCATTCAATTCATCCATGGCAGCCTCTGCAGCAGCAAGCAATGTTGCAGTCATGGCTGCAAAAGCGTCTGGATTAAACTCACTACATTTTTCGGGGTATATCAATAAACCGTCTCTGGATACTATAAAACTGTGATCAATATCTGCTGACGACTCCAACTCGCTCAATATATTTCTGTATTGTTTGTCCTGCATTCTTCCACCGTTTGTATTTTTATATTATACAATTGATAATAAACTTTTCTAAATAATCAGCCTAAACAATATGTATGTTGTAAGAACCATTATCGTGCCATGTCTCAATCCTGCCGCCACTTTTCCCTCACCAAGCAGCCCTGCCACAACTCCGTTCCCTACAGCCTGTACAAGGGCCGTACAGATGTAAACAAATTTATACTCTTCTAATGATATCTTTCCAAACGATATGCCGCCAATGCTGGTAGTTGATTCTGTTGCCTTTGCAAATTCCGGCAAAAAAGTGGCTGAAAGGATTGCTATGACTGCAAGAAAAACGAAGAAGGCAACATATATTATCAGAAGATACATCTGCATTTCCATTTTCCTATCGGCCTGAAGTATTTTTATTTCCCTCACATTTTTCGCTGCTGCATCTATCACATCTGATATTTTCCCTCCCGTTTCCGATGCCTTAACCACCAGGGATGTTGTTCTTTGGACGAGCGGGGTTTTGATTCCTTCGCCAAAACGCTTCAATGCATCAGTGAAAGAAACACCCCACGATATCTGGACAGCCATTTTTTTTATTTCGGGGGTTAGATAGCCGTAATCGCCTCTTGCTGACATTTTTACAGCCCTTGCCATTGTCATGCCGGCCTTCCGTGATTCCGACAGGTCTCTCAAAAATTCAGGAAATCGCTCTTCCATCAAATTCATTTTTCTGATTCTTGCATATTCATAAAAACCAAATGGACCTATGGCAGAGAGAATTGCATATATGGCAAAATCCATGGAATTTCCGGGGGACAGTGATATTGGCCCGATACAGGATATAATCTTGAACTGGAGCATTATTGCAATTGCCACAAAAACCGCCGTAAATGCAGCCGACGTTGAAAGGACCATTATCCTTTGCAATACTTCCATGTCATACTTCTCTCTTATTTCTCCAGCCTTCTCCGGCATTATGAGAATTATATATAATACAAGGCTGACAAGGAGACCTACGCTGGCGAATATAACGGCATATTCCCAGTGCAGATTATGGAGCATCACTTCTCCGGGGAGCCCTACAACTGATATGACATTCACAATAACAAAGAGAGCTATAGACGCCAAAATTGTGAGATATATTACATTCCTCTTCATTATCAGAGGTCTTTCTTTCCGGAATTTTGTTCTCTCGTATATGCCGACGACAGAGGCGGTTGGGGTAGGCATTTCTCCGCCAATCATTAAAGAGGAAATCTCAAATAATAAGGCAATATTCAGAAGGAAGAGGGACTCTGCCATATTCCTGATTATTGGGGCTACATCTCTTGGCAGATGTATGCCAACATCTAGTTGCGATCCTATTACTACTGCAGTGAATACGAATGCAATTAGAAAAAAGACGGTGTAGCCGATATTTTTCTCAACAGTTGGTATTGAGAGGACTGTATAAAGCATAAGCAGTATGACAATTCCGAGAAAAATGGTTATCAATACTGAAGATACTGGCATCCCTAAAAATAGTATAAACACGTTGAGCAACGTCGCGAAAATGATAAGAATAAATGCAATAAGAGAAGAAAAGAAATATTTCCACTCAGATTCTTTATACTCATCAGATATAAATGGAAGCATGTCCTCCTTTATTTTTCTTTGTGCCCATGAAAAAATGAGAAAGGCCCCCATCGCCGAGGCAAGTAAAAGATTGGACACGGTCGGCATTCCTATTATTCTTGCGATAATTGACACAGCTATAATTGTAAAAAGAGAGACAAATGCAACCCATGAAATCTTTTTACCTATCATCTACACCTCCGGACTCATAGAGCTTATAACGACCGCAAACCCCAGATGGGCAAGAGGTAGCATCACGAAAGCAACTAGGTACATTATCAGTATAGAGGAGCCTTCACCACCTCCTGTATTGATCATACTCATGACAGATACCATCACTATGAGAAAAAGCGGGGCGGCCACAACAACGGTGACATAACTCTCTGCAAGCACTCCAAGGGTTTCCAGAAATTCTTTTTGAATTCTTCTGTTCTCACGCATGTACTCATCTGATTTTACAAAAAAATATTTTTTCAAGTCGCCTCCTGAAGTAACAGTAGTTATTGCCCCTTGGATAAACTCCTGAAATTTTATTGAGGGAGTTCTGTTTGCCGCATTTCTAAGGGCGGTAACTATGTCTATATTGAATATGGACATGTCCCTGTAAATCCATGCAGCTTCTTTTTGCACTTCCCCATAGATTGGTTGTTCTGCAAGGCTTTTAAATGCAAGTGCAGGTATGACGCCGGCAGACGCCATGGCCGCCAGAAAATTCAATGCATAAGGGAGTTTGTTGCCTATGTCCTTCTTTCTTGCATTTGCCCTGCTTTCGGGTACCATCATCGTTATTAAGTAAGTTATAGCCCCTATGAGTATGGGTGATAGGATGACTATAACCAGTAGCTTAGTGGGAAGGACTATCCCCATCCCGGGCAGAACATAATGGTATATTAGAATAAAAGCAATGCCTGCCAGTGCTCCAATCAAGCCATTCATCCATGCATATGAGATATATGCTTCCGGCCTGACTTCCATATATGCTCTCTCAATAGCTCTCTTTACATACTCAATCTGGGGAGATTTCGACGCTTTTTTTCCCAGCAGTCTATAGCAAATACTTTGATACCTATTCAGCGGCATCTATCCCTCCCTCTTTTGTTTCTCCAATTTCTTTTGACTGCCCCTCTGTTTCCATGAACATCTCTTCTTCAACTGTTTCTTCCTTCAATTCTTTTTCTTCTAACTTTTCCTCCGGTCTCTCCAGAAGTTTCTCTTCTATTCCCGCTTCTTTTACTTCCTCTCGTGTTTCAACAGTTCCCTTCACTCTTTTCATCATAGCATCAGGATCCTTATAATATGCGGCTATTACCTCTCCTACTTCCACATAATTTTTTATGCCGCTATCAACCATCCATCTGATAACATCCCTTTTTCTATTGAATTCCTCATTCAGTTCATTATCTGTCCAGTTCCGCTGTTCTGCTACGCTATCCATTACATGTCCTTTTCCATAATAATCAAATGCATCTTTCCTTGGATTCCAGCTGAATACCTCATTTGTGAGAATATCATCGGTTGTGGGGTCTATACCTACAATCTCAACAATTTTCTTGATTCTCCTAACCCTTTTTCTTCCTATCCTCATTATCCCCTGTATAGCCACAATATTAAGTGACTGTACCTGTATTCGTGGGATATTTATAGGGTCGCCTTCCAGTCTGTGGACAACCGAAAATATTGAGTCAGCATGCATGGTTGAGTATACGGTATGTCCTGTTGCCATTGCCTGGAACAGGACAACAGCTTCTTTCCCTCTTATTTCTCCAACTAGGATATATTCGGGACGCTGTCTCAGGGCGGCTTTCAGCAAATCGAACATGCCCACTTTACTTCCCTCGCCGGATTCTGCTGTTCCCTCTCTCGTTATCGATGCTATCCAATTCGGATGCGGAAGGTTTATCTCTCTTGTATCTTCAATCGATATAATTTTCATTTGTGGCGGGATAAAAAGGCATAATGCATTCAGTGAAGTTGTTTTTCCAGAGGCTGTACCACCTGCAAGTACCGCAGATGCACCATTTTCAATGGCCATCCAGAAATACGCAGCAATTTCCGGTGATATTGTGTTGTATTCTACAAGATGACTGGGCGTAAACGGATCTTCCCTGAATCTCCTGATGGTAAAATTAGAACCCATTGACGAGACCTCCCTTGCAAGGCATGCCTGTATTCTGGAGCCGTCGGGCATGGTCGCATCCATCAGAGGGCGGGCTATGGAGATATGCCTCCCGCATTTCTGGGCAAGCTGAATCACAAAACTATCTAGTTCCATCTCACCGGTAAACAAGATGCTTGTCTTTAACGATTCATAATTTCTGTGATAAACGTAAATTGGAACACGAGGTGCATCACAGGAAATATCTTCTATCATCGGGTCATGCATTAGAACATCTATTTTTCCATAGCCAAGAAAATCTCTTATGATATAATACATTATTTTCTCTTTTGGTGTGTCGTCTACAACGATTGAATAATCACTAATTATTCTATCAACATTTTTCTTTAGGTGATCTCTTGCTTCGTCCTCGCTGAATTCCGTGAGCTCCACGTTCATCGTCTTTATGAGTGTCTCTTTTAAAAATTCGAATATTTTTTTCTCTTCTATAGATAGGGTCGGTTCCAATATTTCATATATATATTCGTGATTGAGGTTGTTAAAAATTACCCTTACATATGAAAATGGTTTATTTATCGGGTGGAGTTCCACCACTTCTATATTTTCATCTTTTGGGGGCGAAAGATCAACCATTTCCTTGAGTTCACCCAGTATCTCATCTATTTCTTTTCCAGATTTCAATTCAAAAAGTCTACCCCTTGCCTTTGCTTTTTCCTCTATCCGATGGAGGTTTATCAGCCCTTCGATTATATTCTTCCTGGTAGAGAGTCTTTTTCCTACATCAAGACCTTCTATCAACTCCGCTGCCTTCTTTTTTTCTTCTTTCTTCTGGACAAACATTTCCTTCTTTTCCATTCGAGCACCAGATATCTTAAACATAAACTCTTTGTATTTATAAGTTATTATTTTTAACAAGACGGTGTTAGTGTTTTCTTTATAAGGTGCAATTTGCCAAGCCCAGTTTCACTCCATATTCCTTATTATTTCTTCTGCCATCTCTATCGTTGAGGAGTTGCCCCCCATGTCATATGTTCTGATCTTCCCTTCCCTTATTGTTGTTGCAATAGCATTTTCCAGTTTATCTGCCATCTTTTTTTCTCCAAGCCAGCCCAGCATCATTTTCACGGACAGGAGCATTGCCGTGGGATTGACCTTATACATGCCGGCGTATTTCGGTGCGGAGCCGTGGGTGGGTTCGAATAATGCATAGTTATCTCCGATGTTTCCACTGCACGCAAAGCCTAGGCCGCCAACAAGCTGGGCAGACAGATCGGAAACAATATCTCCAAATAGATTGGATGTGGCGATAACATCATAGTTCTGCGGATTTTTCACCAGCCACATACACATTGCATCCACATTTACCTCTTTTGATTCAATGCCAGGATAGTTGCTCGCTAACCGCCTGGCTTCTTCTATCATCATGCCCGATGTTTCCCTTATTACATTGGGTTTTTCGATGACAGTGACCGACTTTTTTTCATGCTCGGATGCATAATCAAATGCCTTTTTTAATATTCTACGGCAGCCCTTTCTCGTAAAAATTCTGGTTGATATTGCAATTTCATCTGAAGGGATTGATTTGAATCGTTTCATCTTCGGATGTTCTTCCAGTGCTTTTCTAAGTGTATCCGGCAGAGGATAAAACTCCACACCTGCATACAGTCCTTCCGTATTTTCCCTGAATATGATAAGGTCTATGTCATCTCTATAATTTAATGGATTTCCCGGATATGCTTTGCATGGGCGCATGTTTGCATATAAATCAAATATCTGGCGCATTTTAACTATGGGGCTAAAATACTCCTTTCCTTTCAATTTATCGGGCAGCTCATTCTCCGCCTCCTTCTTCGGCTTTGATGTTATCGCCCCAAATAGGGCACAATCTGTTCCCCCCATAAGTTCAATTGTTCTTTCTGGCAGAGGATTACCTTCTTTCTTCCAGAATTCTCAGCCTACATCTCCTTCAACATATTCCGCATCCAGCTCAAAAGAATCGAGCACTATTTTTGCCGCTTCCATAACATCTCTACCGACCCCGTCACCAGGCAGCCATGCTATTTTATATTTCATTTTACCCCCTTCAATTTTAAACTTTCTATAAGCCCGCCGCTTTGTATTATTTCATCAAGAAAATCTGGCAGCGGATTTATCTTATAAGTTATACCTTTTGTCTTATTCTCAATCAGCCCTTTGTCGGTGTCTATTTCAACGATGTCTCCCTCATTTAATGTATCCACTTCCTTGCTGTCAAATACGGGCAGTCCCTGATTTATGGCATTCCTGTAGAATATTCTGGCAAATGATTTTGCTACGATGGCCACCACACCTGCATATTTCAGGCATGTAGCCGCCTGCTCCCTGGAAGAGCCGCAGCCAAAATTTTTTCCGGCGGCAATAATCGCACCGTCCTTAACTTTATCCAGAAAGTCGGAATCCAAATCTTCCATGGCGTGTTTTGCCATCTCTTTTGCATCTGTTATCTCAAGGTATCTCCCGGGAAAGATAACGTCAGTGTTTATATCGTTTCCATATTTCAGCACTCTCCCTTTCACAAGCATATTCGGGTATCGCATCAATGTTTTTATATTTTAAGGGAAATGTCATACAAAAATTAAATATACCGGAGCTTGTTGTACCGTCTAGAATAGGTGAAAAAAATGGAAGGAAAAGTTAAGAAGTGGATGACATCCTATGGATTTATTGAAGCAGAAGGAATGGAAAAAGATGTTTTTGTCCACCAGTCAGATGTAAAGTCAAATAAACCATTGATGGTTGGACAAAAAGTAAAATTTGAAATAAAGGATGAGCCTAGAGGGCCGAAAGCAGTAAACGTAGAGGTAATAGAGTAAGGATTT
>JAYEJS010000071.1 GCA_034660695.1 Candidatus Thermoplasmatota archaeon
ATCTTTCTCATTTGCATCATCTCAATAACTTAATATATATTTATATATATAAAGTTATCGGTAAACCGATGTATTATAGGCCGCTACGAAAAAATGATGAATACGGTGGGGGTTTTTCAAAGCATTCGTATTTTCCAAAACAAAAAAGCTTTAGGAGGGATAATGTATTACACATGCGCAAGGTCCAATACAAAAACGGTTGAGAGAATATTAAATTCGGATATAATGCCAAAACAGAAGGATATACGAAGTATTGCATATATGAACGAGGTAGGTGGCATATTATTCCGCTGGTGAGGAGATTTGAGGTGATAACATGAAAAAAATAAAAGATGAATGCTTCGAACCTAACTTCCGTATTTTTAAGCACATAAATTTAGCTTTTCCAAAATCCCCTTCTGTTTCTTTGTAATTTCTGTAAGAATCGTATGTGCTTATATTGTAAACACATATCATTACATGTGGATTGCTATCGCCAGCATGAAAAAATGAAGAAGTTCTAAGGAGAAAAACAGGCATTTAGAAGAATCGGACAGCAATTATCGATCATAACATGTGCTTAAAATGTGGGAAGTCAGGATACCAACAAATTTCATATACATGCTCAATAATAACCGCTCATGAGAATTAAGTTGCCATATGGGGATAATTTTCTGGAAGCTAACGTTCCGGATGAAAACTTAATCGATATTATTTATCCAAATGAGGTCAAGCCGGAGATGGATTCGCCTGATTACATAAAAAGGGCGCTTGGCAATCCGATGGGCAGCCATCAACTGAAGGAAATTGCCAGAAAAGGAATGAAAGTTGCAATAGCCGTTGATGACAACACGAGGCCATGCCCGACCTGGAAAATGATGCCCCATGTTTTGAATGAGTTATATGAAAGCGGCATAAAAAGAGACGACATTACCGTTATATTTGCGACGGGCACTCACCGTGAGGTAAAACACGAGGAAGCAAAAAGATTGCTGGGCGAAAGATATGCAGAGAAGTTGCATTATGTGAGCAACAACTGTAAGGGTGACGATTTCACCTCTGTCGGAAGGACGTCAAGAGGAACGGATATAAAGGTAAAGAATGCCTTTCTTGAGGCTGATTTGCGAATTTTGCTCGGTGATGTCGAAATACACTATTTTGCCGGCTACGGCGGCGGGCGGAAGAGCGTGCTTCCGGGCGTGAGCCATTATTCGACGATACAGCACAATTACACACAGAATTTTTTCCATCCGATGTCAAGACCCGGCATGCTTGACGGAAACCCGATGTATGAAAATATGACTGAAGGTGCTCGTCTCGCATTGCCCCATTTTTGCCTTAACATTGTTCAGAATGCTGACCATGAGATAGTTGGCGCGTTTGCAGGAGACTTTGATATGGTGCTTAGGAAAGGAGCTGCTCTGGTCGATAAAATGTATAAGGTTAGGGTTAAAGAGAAAGCGGATATTGTTGTCACAGCTGCGGATGGTGCCCCCCATGACATAAATTTATACCAGGCATATAAGGCAATACATCTTGCATTGAATGTGGTTAAAGAAAACGGAATTATAATACTTGCCGCCCGATGCCCCAACGGTCACGGCTCCGAGCCGTATTACGAATGGATGAAGAAATATAAAACAGGAGAGGAAATGCAACGTGAATTGAGCAGGGAGTTTGTTCCGGGAGGGCATAAGGCGTATTATCATGTGAAAGCCATGGATAAAGCAAACTTTTTCATTATATCTGATATGGACAAAAACATGCTTGAGAAAGTATTCAGAATGAATGTTTTTGAAAGTGTCGACAATGCTATAAAAGAGGCTTTACAGCTGAAAGGCCAGGATGCCAGAATTCTGGTTATTCCGAAAGGCACGACAACACTCCCGATGTAATCATATGATTTTCAGCCGGAAGCCAGTTGTAATAAGGAGGGAAGAAAATGAAAAAATCGGGAAAACAAAAGCCCGTTAGATTTAATAATGAAGAAATCGTTTATTGAAAATGGGGTTGAAAGAAATGAAAATTAGCAGTCAGCTAAAGGGAGGTACATACGAAGTAAGTTTCAGATATAATACCAATTTAGGTGGATATACGACATTGATGTCGGATATACCGAAGTTAGACGAAATTATCAAGTGTTGGGTTTGATAAAGAAATAACATATAAATAATATGATTTATGTGGTGGATATAAATGATATCGATCAATGAAAACACACAAGTATTTTGGACTCAAAAAGTGACGCTCAATCGTATAATTGACCCTCTTGCTCTATCGGGTTTCAAATTCGTAGAAGATGAATTTCTGAAAGGTATCATTACTCAGACTGAAAGACTTAGATATTACACCTTTCTAACATGGGCATGGAATAAAATTAAAAATAAAAATCTTCAACCTTCAACCATCCTTAACATGGAGAAGGTATTTACTCTTGCCTGTGCCCATCATCATCTTGGAAAGAGCGATTATCCTAGGGGAATTAGAAACAGGCAAGACGGAGAAACTTTTTTAGAGGAAAATAATTTCATTGATATTACCCAGCTAACCCATTTTGGACGAAACAATAAACAGGGTTACGGTAACTATTATTACGCCGGATCACTTGCTGCACTTCATATATTTTGGAGAGATGATGAAAGCATAAAGTTCTCTGATGTTGGGGAAAAGATTGCACAAGTGTATGACAAATTTGCTCAACCCCACGAAAACATATTTATTGAAGGAAAATTCGAAAAGGCAAAACTATCTCAATTAATCAATCACTGCGCTTGCCAGGTTAGAGAAAGTGAAGAAGAAATAAATCTCTGGAGGAAAATCTTTTTTGGATTTACTAAGCAAGAGGGGTTTGGTAATAATATCGTTTTTGATGGGGATAGATACAATAGATTTATGAAAGGGAAAGAGGACGTACAAAAGGATGTTAATAAGAATAATAGATTGAGGCGATTGACTCTTTTTATAATAATGAAAATAATTAATGAAGCACAGCCAGATAGAAGAGAATTGCTACAATCTATTAGGGATGGTTTTTATTTCGGAGAAGTCAAAAGAAATAAAGAAATTCGAAAGATAGATTACTCAGGTGTAAGGAGGATAAAAAATCAGTTAGAAGTTTATGTTCACAATCTTTATTTCATGGATATTCTTGAATATATTTTTGCCTACATTTTAGAAGTTCTACAAACTAAACCCCAAGGTGCAACTCTTGACGAAGTTTTAGACTCTTTAGATTTTGAAGAGATTGAAAAAAATATTGATGAATTATTCTCAGATTTCAAAATTGAAGAGATAAAACCCAAAAAAATCATGGCAAAAATAAATAATTTCAACACGTCATTGGAGGAGCCGATCAATGAAAGAAATATTTTTTATGATTTTAGAGAGGCAAATGATAAAAACAGGGTTTTTGCTGATATATTCATATTATTCCTCCTGCTGAAAAGAAGATATAGAGATTTCAATGACGAACAGAAAAGTCTTATCGAAAACGTAAATCTTGAGGCAGGTCCTAAAACCCTTTACAAACAAACCGACGGAAAATCTATCAAAGAAATTTTGAGAATGATATTTTCTACTGTAATAAACTGCCATCGATATGCTGCAGCCAGAAAACTTCTTTATGACAATACTAGAGCTTGGCTTTTCACAGTAGAAGAAAATAAACTATTTTTTTATGATCGACTTTATGATTTTGGTTCTTATGCAGAATCTAAGTGGACTAATGTTGTTGATTTGCTATATGATATGAGATTGATAGATTACGATGAAAAATATACCTTAAGCGAGGATGGTAAATTATGGCTATCGAAGGTGGGCTAAACCTATTAGATGAAATTCGGAAAGTGAAAGACTCAGAATTAATCGTATTTCTTACCTTCACATTTGATCCATTGTTCTTTGATAACTCGATTTATAAAATATTGAAAAAGAAGAATCCAGATGCTACTATTATTGTATTCGTAGATTACAAAATATATTCAGATATCCTTGAAGAGTGTACTGATATCACCGGCAAAGATTACATTCTTTTACCTATCAAATCAGGTGCCTTTTTCCATCCTAAGATATTTCTGTTTTATTCAGAAAAAAAACCGGTAGCCTATGTTGGAAGTCATAATCTAACTTTATCTGGAATAGCTTACAATCTAGAAACAACAGTAAAGATTGAAGAAAAACCACTCTGCCAAATGATATTAAGCCAAATACAGGATCTTTTAGAAGAAGTCATTAAGGATGAGGATAATTTCCTCTTACAGAAGATTAGGTCGTTTACCGAGGGAGCAGAAATTGAAGAGGCTGGTGACATAAAAATTCTCAACAATTTGAAAAAATCGCTGCTAGATCAGATGATCAACGAGATAAATGACATGAAGTTTGAGCAATTTACAGTAATAGCGCCCTATTTTTCCAAAACCAAAGAATTAATTGAAAAAATAACGAATCAAATTGATATCAATAAAGTATCAATAACCATAGACCGTGACCATCACAATCTGAATCCTGCAGAACTTAGCGACATGAAAAACATATCTTTCAACGAAATAAAATTTCGGGAAAAAAGAAGGTTACATTCTAAAATTATGGTTTTTCAAGGAGAAAAAAATTGTTTGATGATAGGCAGCCCCAACTTTACAAAATCAGCGTTATCATCAGAGTATTCAAATGGGAACTTTGAGAGCTGTGTTCTAATAAAAAATGTAAGAGATGTGGATAAATTATTTTCAGATTGCATCCTATCCGAACTCAGTCCTAAAGACATTAAGCCAACCATCTCAAGTTTTCTTGGCGGAGAAAGAACTATTGGAACAGAAAGCACAATTACTTTTGCCTATTTAGATAGGATAACAAACCAGATTCATATTAACAGTGACGCCAAAAAAGAGTGCACGGTCTTTGGGAAAACATTCGACGGAAATGAAAAAGAATTGAGAATAAACTCCCGCAGTTACGGAGTAATTAAAATAAGTGCTGAGGAAGAAAGCTTGCCTAAAGAAATATGGTTTGTAGATAAAGGTAAGAGAATTTCCAATAAGTGTAGGGTGTTTTATGCATTATCAAAGCTAGATACACTTCCACAATATCGGAATAAGCCCGATAAAATAAACAAACTAATTTGGAAAATGGACAATCTCCCTGATATATTAAGTATTTTGTATTCTTTGTTTGGCCAAGAGGAAAAGAAAAGTATAAGAGAAGGGGAAAAAGGAATAAGAGAATATGTTCCTTCTCCTGCAAGACTGCCCTCTACACATCATGGGGAAGACATATTTTCTCTATTGGAAAAATTCATTCGAACTGGATCCAGAAGGAAAGTGATAGAGGTCGGTATCCCAAAGGATATTGAAACTAAAGAAGATTTAGATGAAGAAGAAAGCGAGGGTGGGGAAGAAACATACCAAATAGACTATGAGAAAAAAGTAGACCAAATACTCAAGAAAATTAATGATGGTTTTTCTGAAGTAATACTTCCTGAAGATAGCTCGGTTTCAAGATATGTACAATATATTTTGATTTGTCTCAAGCTAACCTATTTTTTCGAGGTGAACTTCACAATTAATAAAGATAGGCACTTAATCCAAATACTCCAAAGTTTTAACGAATTAATGAATAACTATGAATTAGAAAACTTCACTCAGGAAGAAGTAACCCAACTCTTATCTTTTGAAATGTTTGTGTTATCAGAAATTAGTGATTCGACCTTAAGAGGATACAGTTACCAGGATATACCCTATAGCCAATTTGGTGAAACAATTCTTAGTTTGTCCTTTGATATTTTAGAAGATCCTGATAAAATTTCTATCTTTAATGATTTTCTCAAAGAATTTGGATTAAAGAATATAAGGATGAATGATCTTCAACAGAAATATTTTCCTAGTTTGATAGCACATACTTGTGCCAAATTAAGTAAGGATGGAAGAGAAAATTATCTAAAGAATTTGATAGAAAGATTAAAGGAAGAAGATAAAGACAAAAAGACGTTGGCTATCTTCCTTCTCCTTTCAGAAATTGCCAAGATATCTGAAAGATCATCAAAAAAAGTTATTCTAGATGAGGTATCCAAAATTGAAGAGGATAAACAAAGCAGGTTCAAAAAAGGTTGTATAACTGACCTGAAAGATATCTGCAATAGATAAAAACCATACGATAATAAGAAGGTTATAATATAATTTATATATTCACTCCTATGTTTTGGTTCACTAGCACTAAAAATATTTCCTAGCGTCTACCAAAATTTATTCCATATTATCTTAATCCGATTAACCCAACACTCGATAACTCAGCGCTCCTTTCAGTCGCTTGCCTCGTTGCACTCTCACTCCGCTATCGCTCCGTTCGGGTCGCCTAACAAGCGGATATGCGGTTCACTTCGTTGCACTCGTTCACCCAAATTTTCCTTCGGGAAACTTCACATATCCGCCAGCCGTTATATGAAATCTCTATTCAGAGGAATAAACATGGCTAAGCAAACACGTTCTCCCAAACAATTAGGAGACTTTGGGGAGGGACTTGTAACATATACACTAAACCGAAAAGGATATGAAGTAGCATACGTAGACCATGTGGGGGCTGATTTAATAGCTGAAAAGAATAGAAGAAGGTATGCGATTTCAGTTAAATTCAGATTATTCCGTGAAGATTCAAATGAAAGCCGAATGGTCAGTATTTCCTACAATGATATTGAAAAGTTGGAGACATTTTCCCGTCAATTTGATATGATACCTCTATTTGCCCAAGTTGTTTCAATTGCTGATGAAAGAACAATTCATCTTTTCATCATATCGGTTGAGAATATAAAAAGAGTATTGCCAAAAAGAGTGCATGGGTATATAGTCTTTGACCGAAAGAATTTCATTCCAATGAGATTTTCAATGGTTTCAGGAATTTCCGTATCCATGCTTTTGCAAAACTCAATGATGAGGAAAATTTGTAGAATAAGCGTTCTACGGCTTCTCGTACCTCTTCTTTACACATCAAAAACATACTGGAGAGTTCTTTTTTGATGCTTTTCCAAACGTACTCAATCGGATTAAGATCTGGAGAATACGGTGGGAGAAAGACAAGGATGATATCGAGCAGTTGTGCGGTTCTTCTCACCAGCCGGCTCCAATGCGCTTTGGCATTATTCCAGATGAGAACAATGGTCTTCTCAGGGTTCTTTCCTCGGATTTCATACAGAAAATCAGCGATATCTTCCTTCTTATGGGATTCTTTTGCACTGTAGACGCTCTGTCCATTCAAGGTATAGAACCCAAGTGATTTCACTTGTTCACTTTTACTTGTGTTTTTCTTTATCCGTGTTTTCCCAAAAGACCATACCCGTGATGTGTTTACATTGGTGTACTGACAGGAACCATCACCAAACCCTATTATGGTGTTGTCCAGAGACGTGCTCTCAAGTTTTTTTTAAAATATCCTCAGCATCTTCTGGTCGTCGATAATCATTCACGTAAGGCTTCTGATAAGTCATCCCTAGTTTCCTCAAGATCCTTGGGATGTGCCTTGGGGTAAATACGATGTCAAACTCATTCTTTATCAGCTCTCGTACTTCCTTAGAGGCCCAATAATCCCTCATTTGTAGGAGTTCTTTGAGTTTCTTCATATCCTCTTCATCAAGTATGGTATTTCTCCCCGGTATTGGTTTTGTTTTCAGACCGTTATATCCACTTTGTTTATACTGTTTCTTCCAGTTGTACAAGGTTCGTTCAGTTACTCCCAGAATCTCTGCAACTTCACCAGGTTTATAGTTTTTCTTCAGGAGTAATATCCCTCTTAGTCTATCCCTCACGTTTGGATTCTTCTCCTGTTTTAACAACCTTTCAATAAATTGTATTTCTTCTGCATCCCGTCCCATGAAATGATGGTATGCTGAAAATGTTTAAGTCATTTACTATAGTTTGAGATTTGGACCAAAGCCAATTCACGAATTGGTTAATAATGATAGAGTTGATTACTCTGTTTGGGAGAACGAAACTATAGGAAACAGAGACTTTGTATAATACGGTGTATGCGGTTCGCTTCGCTCACCCAAATTCCCCTTCGGGGAACTTCGTACACGTCGAAATTGGTATACGCACAAACCGGCAATCGACCTTTTACTCTGAAGCCATGAATGACGTCATCCATTGAGGTCTGTCAGGTTCTTTTGTCTCAAGCATGTTCTTCCATTCCTCGTCTGTAAGCCGCTCGCTCATTGGCTGCTTGAATTCATAATAACTGAATACAGGACCGGCCCCAAGGATAATGTTTCCATCTGGCAGTTTATATGCTACCAGGATGAGATCGACATGGCCAACTCCTTCTTCCAGGCATCTGTTAGTATTTGTATCGATATGCACATCTGCAATAATTGTGGTTTCCTTTCCCTCTCCAACTCCTAATACAATACTGTCCAGACTTTCTCCAAAATTATCAATGAAGGCATAGTCCCCATCGCTTAACTCTTTACCCTCAAGTTCCTTCTTGGAAATATCGATAAGCCTGTTAAGCGAATGCTGGAGATTTTCAAGCCTGCTTTTTTCAGATTGATTTAAAACATTCAGGTGAGACAAACCTTCATACGTCATATTGGTCAATGCCCTCAATCTGACATAAAACTCCGGTAAGGGCTCAACATAGCCGTGAGGAGGGATAGGAGGTACGCTCGTAAACTTTGGGGTGTAACTTTGTTTTGCATACAGTATCGTATCATGCCTGAGTTCCGTCCATGAAGCAAGGGCTGTCTGCAGTTCTTTATCAAGCCATGCCTTGGTTTGCATAAAGCTTGGATAACCCTCCTGGAAATCTTTCAGCAACGCTTTCAGTGTGTAAAGCCATCCCCAGTACAGGTTCCTGTTCCATTCAGTGACATCGAAGTTTTCGAATTCTCCCTTAAGACGGAAGTTCCAGAAAAAAATTTGATGTGGAAAGCTCAAAAAACTCCAGAATTAAGGAGGCGGTCGCTATTTTTTTCTCTTAAGATTCAATTTTTTTCTAGTGGCTACTTTTATGCCACGATGTGGC
>JAYEJS010000072.1 GCA_034660695.1 Candidatus Thermoplasmatota archaeon
CGGTAAAAAGGAAATACAACCGTGCAAAACAGTTAGTGCGAAGTAGAGGAAAATCAGGCAAAAATGCCAGAATTTTTGCCTTGGCTGAAAATTTTTTAGCCAATTTTGGCTGTGGGAAGCCAAAATTGATCGGTTAAGCCCATTCATTTTGCAAAATCAATTCATTTCAAAATGAAAAATACAGATTAAAAATTGGCAAATCTGTAACCACCTTATTCCCTTAAACATGCGATTACCAACATATATTTACCAATAACCCATTTTCCTTCATTTCGCCATTTCCGTGGCCAACAATTCCCTCATCAGATTTCCGCATCCTTTAGGCTCCACTCCCGGTAACCTCGTTATCTCGGATTCTAAAACCGGCCCAGTTTTGCCGCATTCCGGACATTCCTCCAATATTTTAACTCTGTCGCCGCTCATCATGAAACCTGGATAGCTGTTAGCCAGTGGATCTAGGAAGGCAAACCTACCCCATTCATCATAGCCTACTGGCTCTTGATTATCGTCCAATACCATTGGATATATCCATGGAGTGAGATGCTTATATCTTCCATCGCATCCAATAGCGAGGCCGTTCATTTCAGACATCCCATATAGGTCCCTATAATTGCTCGGAGGTACTCCCAAATTTCTTTCGATCATCTCAGCGAATTCTTTTTCTGATACTTTTTTGTGTTCGTGTATCTTCCACCCACCACCAGTAATAATGAGGCTGTTGCTCTCTCCGAGATTAAGAATCTTTCCATCTTTTTCCATCATTTTCATTAGATCAAAGAGCTGGAAGGGAAAAGTCACCATGTATACCTGTTTCTTTTCCCTATCGAGTTTTTCTAGCAATTCCAATATTTGTGATTGCCCCTTTTTCATTGCTTTTTGTAGTAGACGAAATTCTATTTTTTCCTTAAATCCTTCTGCTCTCCCAGTTGACATGAGTTTTATTATCTCCATTGTTAGAGGTCTATCTGTTAAGAAATGCCTATTTAAATCGTCAAATACTCGAGATGCTTCCTGGATAAAGCGACCCATCGTTAGATGGGTTTTTGTCGATCCCGGATATACGAAGTGTGCTCTATCAGTTGGTGGGATGATATCGAAAAATATCGATTTCACAGCTATGTAAAATATCCTTTGATAAGTAACCTTGTCTCTAAACATTATGCTGAACTTTCCACTCGTCCCAGATGAATGGTTGACGATTCCCTTGAGTCTTTTCTCAGCCCATCCCAAAAAATCCTCTAGGGAGTTCCCATTGAAATCAAATTCTCCAATATCTACTGATGAACTCCTATACAGCCATTCATATACGTTCCTTGGTTCCTCTGATGGATAACTTTTGAAGAATGTATCAGCTATCATAGGGATTTTCGTGAAATCATCCTCATTTCTGATATCATCTGGCTTAACTCCCCTATCCTTACAGTATTTGTTGTAGAACAGATTATTTGAATAATGATGATTGAAAGCGTACTTTATCGCCTTGAACCTTTGCTTTTCTATCCCATCTTCTGGAACATTGAAATAGTCTCCTAAACAGTAGACCATCTCATCTCCCGGAGTCCATTCATTCCTTGGCCTGTAAAACAATTCCTTGGCTCTCCTCCACAACTTACTATTTTCCGTTTCCCTCATTTTCGCTCCCGTTTTGTAACGGAA
>JAYEJS010000073.1 GCA_034660695.1 Candidatus Thermoplasmatota archaeon
CTTCTGTTGAAACACGCGTATATATGGTAACTCTCTTCATTTTTTCATCCCCAAGTGTCCATCGGTTTACCGTCGGACACTTTGATTGCCTGCATTTTATATAAGTTTTATGAAATTTTAACGGAAATGCCTTTTTTTAGGCGAAAAGCCCATCGAGATCATTTCACAAAAATTGAATTGCCCGAACGGCTACTGCCGCAAAGTCCGTGATATTCATTCTCAAGGGTCTGTAAAAATACGTGGATTTACTAAAAAGGTAATTTTAGTATAATCAGTATATATAATAGATATACTAAATCTACATTTTGATATAAAACAGCGGTTCAACGGCAATCGCGATATAATGTATCATGCATATAACGGCTGTATAATTTTTAAAACGTTCCGGCATTAAGTCATGGATGGCAAAGAAAAGCAAGGGCATTCATGACATTTTTCTTCGTACCCTCGAAAAGATTATTGCAACAAATTTTTTTGGCAGGATATATACAAAATTCTTTGAAAAAATGACACTGGATGAATTTGGAATGGCTGGAATAGAAAAAAACTGCAAAGTTTTGCACATTGGATGCGGGGCAGTACCAAATACGCTCTTGGTACTTGCCATGAACACGGATGCATCCTTTGTAGGTATTGACAGGGACAAAAAAGCTGTTGAAAGAGCAAAAGATATGGTGGACAGATACGGGCTGGGCAACAAGATACATATAATGGAAGGGGATGCCATGTCATATCCTACTGATGTTTTCGATGTAATTGTTATTTCTCTAGGTGTTGAACCAAGAGAAAAAGTGTTTGAAAAGATAAGGAAAGAAGCAAAAAACAATACAAAAATTGTTGCAAGGAAACCGTGGGATTTCATGGATAAAATTTACGGCAGGGAAGAATTCGTTTCTCGCGGATTTAAAATAATTAAAACATTCAACCGACCGGATTTCATAAAATCGATGCTTCTAGTAAAGGCAGACCTGGAATAATAGTGCTATGCACTTAGTACCATCTTTCTTTCTGCCATTGCAAATCCGACGATAACACTTTTCCATCCCTCCAATTTTTTGTCGAGTTTGGCATCGCCAGTATCTACAAAAAGATATGGAGTTTGGGATAGTTTATGAGGTGTTGCCACAATAATGATATTGTCTATTCCAACCTTCTTTATTACTTTAGGACTTATTTGCTGGTTTCCCCTTCCAAAAATAAATCCCTGCCTGCCAATGGGACTTACAACTATTCTGGCATTATTGCCATCCAGATGGCCCAGTATGTCATTCTCACACGCATCTCGGACGATCAGTTTTCCATCTTTTATAACATCTACTCCAAGTAAACTTTTTTTTATCCCGACGTTTTCGGCAATCTTTTCCGTTGTGCTTCCTCCACAGAGAATATATGTTCCCTTACCAAGAAGAGGAGACAAAAATGAGGCTATTTCTTTTTTCTGGATGCTCTCACTCATCGAAATAAAGATTTCTTTTCCTTTTTGAACCAGAATTTTTTCGTAAGGTGTCATGGCATATCCATACAGCTTTATTTTCATCACCCCTTTCCTGAATGCTCCTTCATCCACATCCATTATTTCTGTCTCAATTATCGAAGAATTGTTCTGTAAAAATTTTAGAATTATTTTATTTGCTGCGGTAGGAGTGATAGCAAAGACCGATGAGTACATTTTAACGCCCGCTGGGACACCGATAACAGGCACTTTTTTGCCAATAATGTTGTACACATCTCTTGCCGTTCCATCTCCGCCGCAAAAAACAATTAAGTCAATTTCTCTTCTCAGAAATTCTTTGCACGCATTTTTTGTATCATATGCAGATGTATTTTCTGATGCTCTATACACAACTTCAAAATTTTGTTCCAGGCAGTTTTCCCCCATATCTGAAGAGCATGTGATAATCTCAGCATGGACCTCAACTTCTTTCATCGCCGCCTTCGCTCTATCGACGGCCGTAGGCACACTTCCCTTCCTTATCGCTTCTTCCACCATTCCATCTGTTCCTTTTAGACCAACGCGTCCACCCATGCCCGCTATAGGATTTACGAGAAAGCCTATTTTTTTCATCTATATCTTTGGTAATCTGGCTATCGCTTGCTTTACTAACTCTGCGGGATATTCGTAGTCAATAAGTTTCCCGTCAAGATACGCATCGTATGCAGTCAGGTCAAAGTTGCCGTGACCAGAATTGTTGAACAGTATGGTTTCTTCCTCGCCAGTTTCTTTGCACCTCAACGCTTCATCGATTGTCGCTTTTATTGCGTGGGCAGCCTCGGGTGCAACAATGATCCCTTCCGTTTTTGCAAATATAATTGCTGCCTTGAATACTTCGTTTTGATGATAGGCTGCCGCATCCATAACTCCGTCGCTGGTGAGCTTGCATAGTATCGGAGAATCCCCGTGATAGCGAAGACCTCCTGCGTGAATTGGAGGTGGTACGAAGTCGTGTCCGAGTGTAAACATCTTTATCAGAGGAGTCAGACTGGCTGTATCGCCGAAATCGTATTCATATAGACCTTTTGTCAGTGTTGGGCAAGCAGTTGGCTCACATGATACTATTCGCAAATCAGGTTTTTCTCCTCTTAATTTGTCTCCCACGAATGGAAAACATGCTCCCGAGAAGTTGGAACCACCGCCGACGCATCCGAATATTGCATCGGGATAACCATCGACCGATTCAAACTGTTTTTTTGCTTCCAAGCCAACTATTGTTTGATGCATACAAACATGGTTGAGCACGGAACCGAGTGCGTAATTCGTATCATTGTGGGTTGCCGCATCTTCCACAGCCTCTGATATTGAAATACCCAGGCTTCCTGTTGTATTCGGATCTTTCTCCAATACTGCTCTTCCGGATTTTGTCCTATCCGTTGGGCTCGGCAAACATTCTGCGCCCCACGCCCGCATTAGGCTCTTGCGATAGGGCTTCTGTTCATAGCTTGCTCTCACCATGTAAACCGTACATTTCATGTCAAATAATCTTGTAGCAAATGCAAGCGCAGAGCCCCACTGTCCAGCACCGGTTTCTGTTGCTATCCTTTCAATGCCTTCCTTGCAATTATAATATGCTTGGGCTACCGCAGTATTTGGTTTATGAGATCCTGGGGGTGATACACCCTCCCATTTATAGTATATTTTTGCAGGAGTTTTTAGATAGTTTTCCAATCGGTAAGCCCTGTACAACGGTGAAGGTCTCCATAATCGATAAATATCCAGAATTTCCTCTGGAATATTTACATATTTTTTGGTGCTAACCTCCTGCCTTATCAGTTCCATTGGAAATATCGCCTTCAGGTCATCCGGGGTTATCGGCTCTTTCGTAGCCGGATTTATCACAGGATCCAATGGGGTAGACAAATCCGCCTGTATGTTGTACCATTTTTTTGGCAATTCGTCTTCATCAAGTAATATTTTTATTTTTTTTATGGGCATGTATTGAAAATGAGAATATAAATTTTTGTATAAAATTATACAACAATGTCTATAAAATAGCCTTAAAGTGTGATTTTGTATTGTATGCGGTACTTTGTTTAACACTTAAGGAGAAAGCATCCTTTCGCTCTTAAATTTGTGATTCACTTCTCACAAATTGGCAAGAGTATTGTTCCCCCAGAACAATTTTACCCACCGAAAATGATATAAAAAAACGGTATTACTGTATTGGTGAGGCAATGAACAAGAAAATAGAAAGTTTTTTGTTATCTGTGTAATGGCAGCAGGTGTAATCCTGCCATCAATACCGTTTGATGCCGAGGGCGCATCGGCACCAAGCGAGCCGTTGGATCCCTGTTTCCTTGCGGGGACACAAATCACAATGGCAGACGGTTCCCACAAAAACATCAAGCAGGTGGAAGTGGGCGATATGGTGAAGTCCTTTGACAATGGCTCAATTGTTATCGGCGAGGTAACGGAAGTATATTCTCATAACCCTAGCGAAATGCCGGAATACTACATGGTAATCAATGATAAACTTCGGGTAACCCCAAACCACATCATTTATGTCAACAATGAGTGGATACCTGCCAGAAATATCACTGAAGGAGATGAACTGCTTGGCGAGCACGATGAGACTGTAATTGTCACCTCTGTAGAACGAGTGCAGGAGCAGGCTCCCACATACAATCTTGAAATTCAGAGCTATCATACCTTTTTCGCGGATGGCATATTAGTGCATAATGCAAAGGCTCCGGCAGAGCCGATAGAGCCGATTAATAATCCTCCGTACACACCAAGCAAGCCTTCAGGACCTACCTCTGTTAAAACTCCTCCTGCGCGTTTCCTTAGCGGAACGGCGATACGGATGGCGGATGGCTCACACAAGAACATTAAACACATCGAGCAGGGCGATGTGGTTGTTTCATACAACAAAGGTCAAGTGGTGAACGGAGAGGTTATCGATGTGTATGAGCATACTCCGGAGGAAATGGGAGATTATTATGTGGTTATCAATGATAAAATTCGGGTGACACCAAACCATTTCCTTTATGTGAGTGGGAGATGGATACCCGCCAAGCAGGTAAAAATCGGCGATGAGCTAATTGGTGAAAACAAGGAGGTTGTTATAGTCACCTCTGTGGAAAAAGTGTGGGAACAGGTACCCACATACAATCTTGAAGTCGACATATATCACACCTTTTTTGCAGATGGAATATTGGTACACAATGCGAAAGCAGGCTATACGTATTCGACATCAACCACCGACCCAGATGGTGATAACATCTATTATTTGTTTGACTGGGGCGATGGCACTGACTCTGGATGGCGTGGGCCATATAGCTCAGGCTCCACAGGATATGCGTATCATCTATGGAACACTCCTGGCACCTATCAGGTGAAGGCAAAGGCAAAGGATGAACATGGTGCGGTAAGCAGCTGGTCATCATCTTTAACAGTGGTGGTTAACGCTGCTCCTGTTGCAGACTTTACTTATTCGCCATCATCTCCAACCACCCAAGATACAATCCAATTCACTGATCAATCAACAGATGAGGATGGATATATTGTCTCTTGGTCATGGAACTTTGGAGATGGAGCGACATCCAGCATACAAAATCCTACACACCAGTACCCAGATGATGAAACATATACTGTTACATTAACTGTTGAAGATAATGATGGTGCTACGAGCTCTGCATCGAAAGATGTAGCGGTTCAAAACGTTGCTCCAACTGCAAATTTCGACTATTCCCCATTGGATCCAACAACTGAGAGCATAATACAGTTTACAGATAAATCATCAGACTCAGATGGAGATATAACAGCATGGCAATGGAACTTTGGAGACGGGTCTACTACTTCTACACAACAAAATCCAAGCCATGTTTATACATCTGCTGGCAGTTACAGTGTAACTCTAACAGTTACAGATAATGATGGCGCAACCGCCAGCAAAACAAAAACAATAACCGTTATTACTGAGAAAGAAATAGATATAGGTTTCATAAGGAGTGTAACAGCTCAACTCGCCTACTATATATTTTCATATTCTCGGGGGAGGTACTTTGGAACAGAGGGAGAACAAGCCACATCAATATATATTCAAAGTAACATGACTTGGATAGGTCTCGAAAGCGCCTATCGTGATCCCATTGATAAAGATTCATTAAATGTAAGGCCAGAGGTTACAAATTATTACCTAAACGTAACAGCCACAAATAAAACTGATCCTGATGATATCCATTGGGTAAATAGAACTTTGGGATCAAGTTTTCCATTCCCACCTCTTGTACCAGGAACACATGATTCAGGATGGGTTGGTATGTCAGACGAATATCAAGAAGGAATGATTTGGTTGCTAGAGGAAAACTAGGAGAAACCCTATGATTGGGTTAAGGAGATAGATTTACACACGGGAATGGCTGGAGTTATTTTAATGGATTGTTGGAACGATACATTCTTTATGGCTGGAACACGGGTTCAAAAAGGTGGAGTCTCTGTAACTGGAGCAGATGGAAAATGGATAAAGCAGTACCTAAATAACCCAAATTACAAGGTGAAGGCAAGGATATATATGGAAGATACTTCCTCATCAGTAGAAAGCTATAACGTCATGGGGGAAATTCCTGGGATAGATAACTCAAAAGTAATAATCGTCGGAGCACATTATGATGGATTATGGAATCAAGCAGCAATAGACGATGCTATCGGAACTGGCATCATGTTAGGAATAGCGAAATATTTCAAGGAAAACAACATAGTTCCTAAATATAAATTAAAGTTTGTCGCTTTTGCTGGAGAAGAGTGGCAAAGAAGAGGATCTAAGGATTATAAAAAAGAATATCTAGAAACATCTGAAGGAACAACAACTTCAACAGAAAATGTAGAATATATGATTAACATTGATATGGTAGCCCACAATACTCTATCACCGCTAAATATGACATCTAATGACGCATCTGTAGTGAGCAAGGTAAACGAAATAGCACAGCAAATAAATTATGAAGGAAAGTCAGGCTATGAATTCGATTCCATTTACGGCACTCCAGAAGCAACTGATGCTGAGACATTTGTAGATTATACAACAGTTATTGATTTTGGGAAAGAGCTATATAAAGGATATCATAGAGATGGGAATAACCACAACAAAGGCGATGTAATGGGCAATATAGATGATGACGACTTAAGTGCTACTGCAGAACTAACATTGGAAGTTGTTAAATGTTATGCAGTGGAAAACCCGCCAAATGTGCCATCAAATCCATCTCCAGCCAATGGTGCTACTGGTATTGGTATCAACACAGATATAAGCTGGACTGGAGGTGATCCAGATCCAGGCGATACAGTAACATATGATGTATACTTTGGTACTGATTCAACTCCTGATTCCACTGAACTGGTATCTTCTGGACAAACAACCACAGTATATGATCCAGGAACTTTAAGCTATTCAACTACCTACTACTGGCAGATAGTGGCAAAAGATAACTGGGGTGAAGTTAGTGGAGGAGAGATATGGCATTTCACTACAGAAGGAACACCAAATAGCCCACCATATACTCCTTCTAATCCATCTCCAGCAGATGGCGCAACTGTACCCATAAATGATGGATCTTCTCAGCAACAAGCATCAACAACAGCATCGGAGCTAGCTGCATTAAGCCCTGTAAATACATTGAAGTTGAGCTGGACTGGTGGAGATCCAGATGGAGATGTTGTTTACTACGATGTCTACTTCGAAGCAAATGACAATACGCCTGATGTAAAAATTGCATCTGATATAACATCAACAAGTTGTTATATAAGCAATTTACAAGCTGGCACAACTTATTACTGGAAAGTGGTTGCGACAGATGAGCATGGTGCAACTACATATGGACAAGTATGGCATTTTTACACTGTTTAGCTGAGGTACACCTGAAGCATAGCTTTTCCCCTTTATTTTTTATTTCTATATCTGGGAAAGACCAAGGTTAAATATGAATAAATCCATTTCTTGTACAGGAGTAGATCCATCAATGTAATATGCTTTTGCTTTTAGAGTATGTTTCCAAAACGCTTTTTCGTTTAATACAATTTCAAATGGTGCAGCTGTATCTACTCCTACCAGGCCATCATCCAGATAGAACTCAACTTTGCTCACATTTTCTTCATTAAATGCATAGATGTTAACGCTTATCTTTCCAATTATTATTGTGTTTCCATATTTTGTTGGCATGATTTCTCTGTCGTTGAAATAAAGAAAACCTTGCTTCGGCCTTTCTATTTTTATTCCACCGATAGCATATAATCCACCGACTAATTCACCATCAGATGTAGTGTTGTGTCCCCCAACATATATCGTTCCGTCTTTTCCTATTGCAGTAGAGGAGGAAATGCCACTGGTTGCTACCAGTATTCTCCATTTTTCTGTTCCATCCGGATTTATAGCATATAATATTCCTCTTTGGAAAAGAGGATAAGAATAGTTTTCTGCACCAACATATATCGTTCCATCTCCTACTATAGATGGAGACTCATGTATTACTCCAGTTTTAAATTTCCATTTTAACGTGCCATTAGGATTTATAGCATATAAAAAACCATTAGATAGTCCAAAGACTGTTCCCATATATATTGTTCCATCTTCTGCTATCGCTGGAGCTTCTTCCGCATCTTCTGGCAGTAGAACTTTCCACTTCAATGTTCCATTCGGATTTATTGCATACAGATATCCATCCCATGATCCTATGTATATTGTTCCGTCATCTGCTATTGCAGGAGATGTTCTTACTTCTGCTCCTGTTTCAAACTTCCATTTCAATGTACCATTTGGATTTATTGCATATAAATGATAGTCATGCGATCCAATATATATTGTTCCATCGTCACCAATAGCTGGAGAAGAATAAATCCAAAAGCCAGTATCAAAATGCCACTTTTCTGTTCCATCAGGGGATATTGCATAAATTCTGCCTTTGTCACATCCTGGTCCAACTATGCTAAAATAAATTGTCCCATCTTTTCCTATAGCAGGAGATGAATGTATTCTACATATTATATCGTGACCATCGTGACAATAAAATTTCCATTTTAATGTACCATCTGGATTTATTGCATATAAATAGCCATCATCACAACCCACATATATTGTTCCATCTTTTCCTATAGCTGGAGAAGATATTATCCAATCTGCTTCAAATTTCCATTTTAATGTACCATCTGGATTTATTGCATATAAGTGCCCTTTAAAAATAGGTGCTCCCCATGCTCCAACATATATTGTTCCATCTTCTGCTATAGCTGGGGAGGAATCTACCCATTCCCCTGTTTCAAATTTCCACTTTAGTGTGCCGGGATTGCCGCTTGTATCATACTCACTCCTTCCTGTATGCTTTACATCATGGCAAAACATTGGCCAAGGTGAATCTTGTAAGCCATCATTATTATCAAAAGATAAAGGGAAAGCTATCGAAGCATTTACTATGACAAATATAAGAGCAACTGCAATGCATATTCTTTTCATATCAATTTCTTCATTATTAATAGATTCTTGGCATAAATAACTAACGACGTCAATAAAAATTTCAGGGGAATATATCCTTTTTCCTAAACAAATTTAAGGACAATGAGGATATAAAACCATGAAAAAGGTTGCAGCGTTGTTGATTTCATTCCTTTTATTCATTCCATTTGCATCTATCGATGGAGGCAACGTTGCTTCAAACATGAATACAAACAATACTCTTTATGTTGGGGGCTCTGGTCCAAACAACTATACAAAGATACAGGATGCAATAAATGATGCAAGTAATGGTGATACAATTTTTGTTTATTCAGGCATTTACCCCGAGCATGTAAGAATATACAAACCAATAAATTTGATTGGAGAAAATGAAAATACCACGATAATAGATGGAATGAATGAAACAGATGTAACGGTCTTCAGCATAACAGCAAATCATGTCAATTTCAGTCACTTTACAATAAGAAATATCTCTGGTGGGAAATGGACATTCGGTATAAAAATAGAAGATGGAAATCATATTGAAATCTCAAATTGCATAATAAAAGAGTGCGATGGAATCGGGATTTTTTCAACGGATAACATTTCCATAGAAAACTGCAATATATCTCAGAACTATTGGGGGCTAGATATCAGAGGAGGTAATAACATTGAAATAGGAAATTGCACAATATCGTACAACATTGGTAAAAAAGATGATAATGGATGGCTAATAGGGGGAGATGGAATATTTGCAGAAGGAGTTAGCGAAGGTCCTATATCAAATATTCGCATAACCAATTGTTCCATTTACCACAACGGAGACGGAGTAGAAGTATTCGGTGCATCCAATGTATTTATTTCAAACTGTGACATAAACACTTACAATTTCAGCGGGATTAACATTGGCCCATCGATTTTCAACTGCACTATTCTAGACTGCAATATCTCTCATGGATATGTAGGAATTGATATGGGATCGGTGGATGCAAAAATTGGGAACTGCAGTATAACTGGAAATTTTTGGGGAATAAGGATGGGATCTACATCTAAGGATGCAAAAGTTTTTATACGATATAACAATATTGAAAATAATAGTTATGGAATTTATGTATGCACAGGTATTTCTAATAGTTATATCGATTACAATAATATCTATAATAATGGCATAGGAATGAAAGCAGAATTTTCTGTATGCAATGCCCGCAATAATTATTGGGGCAGTCCATTAGGGCCGAGCCATTTGTTCGGGCTGAGGGGAGATAGAATACAAACAACACTGGCGAAGGTATTTTATTTCCCATGGCTCAAGGAAGAATGTAAAATAGGCTAAGGTGAGGACATTGTTAAAGAAAGAAAACCGCAAACTCTTTTTTCTTTTATTAGCAGCTGCAATACTTCTCTTGCCCTTTTTCCCTTTTCTTACTCTTGCCTTTCCGTTGTGGATTACTGCTGAAATCCTAATTTTTATAGGGTTGATTAAGCTCATAAAAAAATAGGGAGCATTAATTCTTGCATTGTGATGTTTGGATTTTTTCTACAATCTTAAAGCGAAGACCATCTCAAACCGAACCCGGAAGTTAAACCCGCACTTTTAGGTATGGAAGATGAGCATTTTATTTCATCTTTCCAATTTTTCCTCCCATTTCATAACCTCTTTTTGAGAGAATGGTAGCACAATAAAAGTAATGTAGTTAAACAGAGCAAACTAGAATAAAGCAGTTTTTTATACCTCGCTTTAATATACAATATCATGTGGAGAAAGATATATGCCTTATTCAAAAAATTTCCAGCACAGCAAAAAGTGGTAGAACTTCTCCTTACTTATGGTTTGCGGGTAGAAAATAATACTCTTTTTTGTGGAAAAATCGAATTATCGTATTCCAAGGTTGCAAGGGCAGTAGGAGTTGATAGGAGAGCAGTGGTAAGCACAGTCGAGGCGGTATGGAAAAACAAGGATTTGAGAAAAATTTTTTTGATGCTTCAGCCAACGTGCCATTTAAAAGAAGTGGCACCACAAATGAACTGGGGAGTTGTGGAAATAATACCCGTGGACGCCAGTATGCCGGGGATACTTGCTTCCGTTTCTTCAATTATTGCAAAGGCAAAAATAAGCATACGCCAGGCGATAGTGGATGATTACAAACTTTCAAAAGAGCCCAGGCTTTTTATTGTCACAGAAAAACCGTTGTCCGGAAACATACTTTCAAAAATAAGGACAAGCAAGGGAGTAAAAGGGGTTGTTGCATACTGACCGAGAATCTTTAAAAAGGGATAGCACTTTTGGATTTGGAGGCGACATAAATGGATAGAAAAAAAGCGATTTTAGGAACCCTGGCAATCGTGATAGTGTTATTGGGCAGCACCCAGTTGGCAGGCATGCAATTGGGCGAAACAAGCAGCAAAAACACATGTGATGAATCTTCAATAGAGGATTTGACATATAGCATGAATTTTTCCCCACCAACCATTACCGAGGGAAAGAGATATGCATCCGTCATGGTAAAAGAATCTGATTCTTATACAATAAATCCAGGGGCGCCATCAATGCCTATTGCTGTAAAAACTTTCACATTTCCTTTCGAGACAAAAATATTGGATATTGACTGCAAAATTTTAAACACTTCAGTATATGAACTGCCACAAAAGATTGCACCGGCCACCGGACATGTTATAGCAGATAGTGCTTCACGTCCTATCACAATGGAAGAAAATAAAGAAGTTTACATGTCAAGCGATCCATATCCAGAAAAGTGGTTTAATTATGGGACTACTGTTGGACTCAAGGATGGAAAGCATGTTATATTTTTGACGGTTGAACTACATCCAGTGAGATATTTTCCTTTGTCTGATACCATAGAATCTGTAAATAATGCCGAAATAAAGGTTACGTTTGAAAAAAGGCAGCAGCAGTCTACTTTTAATAATGCGCGTGACTTGCTCATCATTGCACCCGACAAATTTTCGGATGCTTTACAGCCGTTGATAGAGCATAAAGAAAACCATGGTGTAAAAATAATATTTGCTTCAACCGAGAGCATATATCAGACATCCAGTGGAAGAGATGATGCTGAAAAAATCAAATATTTCATTAAAGATGCTATAGAGGGTTTGGGAATAAAATATGTAATGCTCGTTGGCGGAATGAAAGGGCAGCGTCTTAATTCATGGTATGTGCCGGTAAGATATTCTCATCTGGATGACAACTCGAGCTGGGAGGCAAGTTACATCAGCGACCTTTATTATGCTGATATTTACAAATATGAGGACGGAATGCCTGTTTTTGATGACTGGGATTCAAACAGCAACGACATTTTTGCGGAATGGAATATCAACAACAAAGATGTTCTTGACTTGTCTCCTGACGTTTATGTTGGCCGTCTTCCGTGTAGAAATACGTTTGAAGTGAATCTGGTGGTTGACAGGATAATAAAATACGAGACTTCAACATATGGACAGGACTGGTTCAAGAGGATGGTCGTTATTGGGGGAGACTCATTCCCTGACCAAGAAGTGGGAACTGATTACATCGAAGGGCAGGTAGAAACAGACCATGCCTTAAGTTTCATGGATGGATTTGAGCATGTCAGGATATATGTGAAAGGGGGCGACATCGAATTCACGCCAGAAAATACAGGGAGTGCTCTTTCCGAGGGAGAAGGATTTGTTTATTTCAGTGGTCATGGAAACCCGGCATCCTGGGCGACCCATCCACACAATGATTTTGATACGTGGATAGATTTTGGTTTGAAAAACATTAGAAAACTCGATAATGGCGAAAAGTTGCCCGTACTGATTGTTGGCGGTTGTCACAACTCTCAGTTCAACGTGAGTGTTTTTCGGTTGCTGACAGAGGGAATTTGGGCATACTACCTGGGCGAGATGACACCGGAATGCTGGGGATGGTTGTTTACGAGGGGCATGAATGGCGGCTCTATTGCCACTATTGGTAACACGGGTCTCGGATACGGGTCAGTGGGGGACGGCCCGGTTGATGAAATCCCGGACAGCGTACCGGACGGCATCCCAGACTGCATACAGTATCTGGGTGGATGGATAGAAACGCACTTCTTCAAAGTCTATAACCATTGTGGCAAGGACATTCTGGGCGAAACATGGGGCACCACAGTAACTGACTATGTGAATACATTCCCGATAGACTGGTCAATGGATTGGTCAGAAAGCCCATATACCTCTGAACTGGTGGATTGCAAAACGGCACAGGAATGGGTTCTCTTCGGCGATCCAAGCCTGAAAATTGGGGGATACGCATAGTCTTTCTCTTCCCCTTTTACAGGCCAATCTGGTATCGCAACCTTAATAAATCACAAGGGCCTACTCAATTGAATGTCGTTGAGGAAAAGGGCAGTCATTCCACTTATGATAGCTGTTACGCTAATCCTTGTTTCTTTATCAGGATGTATAGGGCCGAAGAAAGTATTCCAGAAATTGTTGGAAAAAACTGGAGAAAAACAGAAATATGAATGGAATGAGAAACTCGAGGACGAGAAGAGCTTTAAATTTATTGATGCATTGAATAAAAATCTTGTAAAGATTGAGGAGTACCCCCCTATAATGGTAAAAGGAAATACAAGGTATATGCATGTATATGTTAATGTAACTTTTTCAGATTTTGTAGATCCGGTATGGAAGTACATTGTTCCAGGTTATGCAAATATAACAATAACAGATCCGTCCGGCGTAAATGTATCTAGGGAATACAGTGCCTTCGGTAAAGAAAATGAATACAAGGATTTTTTTTATTTCGCAGAACCGCAAATAGGAAATTGGAGAATAACGCTAAAGATTAGGGGTTCAGGAAACTATAAAATTTTTGCAGAGATATATGAGCCAGTATAAAGCCGCCGTAGCTTAGTGGTAGAGTGTCTGATTCGTAATCAGAAGGTCGAGGGTTCAATCCCCTCCGGCGGCTTCAGATTTACATTTCATAATAGAAGCAGATATATGTAGTATAAGCCGATAATTTTGAAATAATTACATATATTGGGGAGGGGCAAATTATGTATACAAACATCTATTTCCATAGTCAGGTATATGAATATGGCAATTAAACGTAAAGTCAGGATGGCCGGAGAAAGCCTGGCGATCACGATTCCCTCTCAAATTGCTCAACTCCACGATATAAACGAAGGGGATTATTTAGTTTTACGATTCCCTCGCCCGCCTTATCATCCTTTTCCACCCTGAGCATTTCTTTTCCGTCTACGGTTACCCATGCATAGTCATCAACGTCGTAGAGTCTTAATTCGTATTCTCCCCCCTCAGAATGTATGAGAGCAGTAGCTTCAAAACCTATATTGTCTGTATAGTTTTCATATACTTTGTACCCATCCCAGTTGTAATAAAAACTTTTTTTATCCCAGCTTTCGGAGCCCACAAAAACACGGAATGTGCTGTTGTTTACTGTATTGTAAATTTTATACCATTTCACCTCCCAATGGCTGGTATCGTCAGCATCTGAGAGATGACTCAACTGAGTGGAGCAGGAAATAAGTACGATGATCGCTATCAAGACGACAAATTTTCCCATTATGTCCAAAAATTGAGCGTGGTATAAAATACTTGTGAAATGTCGCCAAAAATGAATAAGTTTTATTAATGGATGCGCATTTTCCCTTTATGCAATTAAATAAAGGAGTGCTGTCATTTCTTTCAGGACTGGGATTTACGGGCCTTGCATTTTACATATGGTTCTTCACTTTGTACCCTAATCCCAACTGGAGACCGGACTTGACATTCTTTTTTTCAGTGGCTACGACTGTTCTCGGAGGGGCGGTGATATGGTGCATTTTTGTTGCCTTCTCGTTCGCCGAAACAAAAGTAAAAATAAATCCGACCATGGGCGGTTTCATCGGTGGGATATTGAGCATGGTCGCGGTCATATTCATGATTCTGTCTTTCAGGATAGACGGTTTGAGCCTTTACGAAAAGATACACCCCATCGTGTCATTTTTCATGGCTGCCGGATGTACAACGTTACTCATATATCCATTAGAGGAAAAAGAGCTAAATAAATGGTAGATGTCACAGTTTTTAGATACGGACATAGAATTGCAAGAGATAAGCGTATAACAACCCATATCGCACTTGTTGCAAGGGCATTCGGTGCCAGGAAGATAGTCATAGATAGAAAAGATGAAGGAATAGAAAAAGTTGTCAAGAGCGTTAATGAGAGATTTGGCGACGATTTTGAGATAGAAACGGGCGTTAATTGGAAAGGTGTTATAAAAAACTGGGACGGATTGATTGTGCATCTTACCATGTATGGGAAAAAAATAACCGACGTTGTGGATGAAATAAAAAAACACGATAAAGTGCTTGCTGTTGTAGGCTCAAAAAAAGTTCCAGGAGATTTTTACTCGCTGGCAGATTTCAATGTTGCTGTGGGAAACCAGCCACATTCTGAAGTGGCAGCCCTGGCGATATTCATGCATTATGTCACCGACGGACAATGGATGGACAATGACTTTTACGGAAAATTTCAGATAATACCCCAAAAAAGCGGAAAGAAAGTTATTGAGAGAGATTACATAAAAATTTTACGGGATGAAGGATGTTCACAGGAAGTAATAAACCATTCATTTAAAGTTCAGAAGCTGGCCATGAAAATAGCGGAGAAAATGCGGAAAAGAGGTATAGATATCGACATGAACACCGTTTTCCTCGGCTCTTTGTTTCACGACATCGGGAGGGTGAAAACACACGGAATTCAGCATATCGCCGAGGGGGCAAAAATCGCCAAACGCCTTGGCCTTCCAGAGAAAGTAGTGCTGGCAATAGAAAGGCATGGCGGGGCAGGCATAGATAAAGATGATGCGATAAAACTGGGTTTGCCACCGAGTGACTACACGCCCCGCACCTTAGAAGAGGAAATAATCGCTCATGCTGATAACCTTACGGGCAATGGTTACAGAACCATCGATGACGTTGTAAAAAAATTTGAGGAAAAAGCGGGCAGAAAAGCCACCGAGAAAGTGATAAAACTTCACGAAAAACTTAGCGAATTGTGCGGTATCGATGTAGGTGATTTGGTATGATAAAAGTGGGCGTAACAGCATTTCAGGGAGATGTCAAAGAACATGTTGTTGCCGTTGAAAAAGTAATGAAAGGCATGGAAGTTAAGGGAAAAGTACTGCCGATAAGAGAAAAAATGGAGGATGTAGATGCTCTTATAATTCCTGGGGGAGAGAGCACCACAATTTCTAACCTGATGATAAAAACAGGCATTTTTGATGAGATAAAAAAATTGCAGATGACATACCAATAGTGGGGACATGCGCCGGCTGCATTTTACTGGCAAAGAAACTTGATGGCAACGAAATAAATACTCTCGGACTGATGGATATTGAAGTCAAAAGAAATGCGTTTGGAAGGCAAAGAGAATCATTTCAATGCCTGCTTGACATTGAAGGCTTTCGAGAACCTTTCCCAGCGGTGTTCATAAGGGCTCCGCTAATCAAAAAGGTGTGGGAGGACTGCACCATCATGGCGAGGGAAAAAAACAAACTGGCCCTGGCATTTCATCCCGAGCTAACCGATGATCTGAGAATCCATCAATATTTTCTGGAGATGTTGTAAACTTTTCCATCTTAAAGCTTTTGCTTTGACTTTTTAACTTACATTGAAAACGGGATAAGGACAGGGCAGAGGTATGAAAAGGAAAAAGGAGGCGGGAACAGGAAAGAGAAAGGCAAAAAACCTGTTTAACAGCCCTGTTCCCAAATAGGAATCCAGAAATGGTTTTTAAAATTTTCATTAACCCAATATTGTTTTTGTTGTTGCTAGCTGGCTTAATGCTTGGGTGGATTTAAAAAAAGACTGCATAACTGCATTATTCCATTTCTGGCTTAGGAAGAGCAAGGAGAAAGGCATTTTGAGGGATGGTATAACAGATTATGGCTTTTTGATTTTAAACTCCCCATATCCAATAGGAGTAAACTCCAAATAATTGCCTTCCTTAATATCATGCAGCTCTGCGATCTGACTTAAAAGTATTATTGGGCTTCATAGCCTCAGTTACACTTTCGTTATCTTTTTCTTTCCCAGGGCCTGCAGATACTGTACCTCTTTTCCGTTCTCCAATTTGCCCTTGAATTCATCGGGTATATCCATATTAAAAGTTTCGTACGTTTCCATATCCATCAATTGGACTTTATCTCCCATAATCGCTATAACTTGAGCAGTCCTTTTATCTATAATGGGTATGTTGACCTTATGGCGTACAGGACTTACTATACTCCTCTTCTGATTGTCGAAGACACCTATCGCATCTATACGTGCCTTTGCTTCACCGTGCTTGCCCGGCTTGGATGTTGTTATGCTGACTATCTTGCAGGGCTCGTCGTCTATTATCACGTATCTGTTTGCCTTTAATTCTCGTATTTCAGCAACTTCCTTCATTTAAGCACCATGAAACGAAATGCGGGAACCCATAAATAAGGTTTTGGAAACGTAAGCAGAATGAAAAAGTTATAAAGAATTACTGTATCCAAAAAAGATGACGGCGATAATCTATTCCAGCGATTTTCTTCTTCACAACAGCCCGGGTCATCCAGAAACGACGGAAAGACTTGTCGCAATAATGGATTTTTTGAAGGAAATGCCGTTTTTTGATGAATTGAGCATCGTTGAACCAGCCATGATAGGGGAGGAAGAATTGATTGAGGTTCATTCTAGGGAGATGGTTGAACGGGTAAAAGACACGACGGGGTGGCTCGATCCGGATACGTATGTGGTCAAAGATTCGTACAGAGTAACAAGGCTGGCGGCAGGCGGGGTGGTAAAAGCGTGCGATGAAGTGATGAACGGAAGGGAGGAAAATGCCTTTGCCCTAATTAGACCTCCCGGTCATCATGCAACAAAAAATCGTTCAATGGGATTCTGCCTTTTCAATAATGCCGCCCTCGCTGCAAATTTTGTTACAAAACATAAAAAGAAGGTTCTTATTTTTGATCACGATGTCCATCATGGCAATGGGACATGCGATATTTTTTACGACAGGAATGATGTACTCTATCAGTCGATTCATCTTTCTCCCCACTATCCGGGTACAGGAATGACCGATGAGATAGGAAAAGGAGTGGGTGAAGCTTTCACGATCAATGCCCCCCTTCCGAGAGGTGTGGGAACCAAAGGAATTGGAAAAGTACTGGACGAGGTGATGATACCGGTAGCCGAGCAATTCTCACCCGATTTCATCATAATATCCGCAGGATTTGATTCCCATCATTCCGATGCACTCGGAGGACTTGCCCTCACCATAGACTTCTACGGAGAAATAATAAAAAAATTCAGTCTCATTCAGAATCGCATTGTCTGCACGCTTGAAGGGGGCTACAAACTCGATGTACTGAGAAAAGGGGTTGCAAGCGAGATAGGCATGCTGAATCATACGCCTGTACATTTCGAAGATTCTTTCGAGAACGAAAGAGATGCCGACGAGGTTGTTAACAGACTTAAAAATGTGCTTGGAAGCTATTGGACATTATAAGTTTCATCGGATGACATTCTTACTGTCGTTTTTATCCCTCCCCGTATATTAAATTCTCCTATAACCTCAATAAACTTTGGAATAATTATAGACTTCAAATCGTTGTATATCCTGTTTGTCGCCTCTTCATGGGTGATATGCCTGTTCCTGTAAGAATTTAAATAGAGCTTCAGAGATTTGAGCTCCACTATGTACCTGTCAGGCACATATCTTATTTTTATTACGGCAAAATCAGGGTACCCTGAACGGGGGCACAGACATGTAAACTCGGCAAATTCTATGTTGATGGCATATTCGTTCTCCCGGCAGGGATTGACCCATATTTCTAATTCGGCATTTTCAATCGCTTTTTCGCCATATTTTTTTTCACTCATTTGTCGTGCCTCTAATTTTCTTTGCTAATATGCCAGCAATATTTAATAATATTTTCTCCTCATGAGATTGAAAAAGAATAGGAAATAAAATCTAAAAAAAATTTATATACGATTTTTTATTTCATTTTCGTGGTGATTCTTTGGAGGGGCGGTTACCACGGAAGTTTTTTACCACCTCCATCTCCCAGCCCCTCCAACTTTCATTTTCACAATAAATTTTATGAAAGGATGTGGTATTACCCTTCATGATAAAAAAAACCATTGGCCAGATACTTGACGAGACAGCAGATAAATATCCCGATAATGATGCTCTTGTTTACCTGAACGGCCCGAGGTGTAAATATAGGGAATTCAGGGAAATATGCAATGATTTGGCAAAGGGGCTCATGCGTCTGGGAGTGAAGAAAGGCGATCATGTTGCCGTATGGGCTTATAATGTGCCCGAGTGGGTAATACTGCAGTTTGCAACGGCAAAGATAGGCGCCATTCTTGTAACAGTCAATATAAATTACAGGGCCCATGAGCTTGAATATCTGCTCAAACAATCCGATTCAACCGCTCTTTTTCTCGTGGATGGATTCAGAGACGTAAGTTATGTGGATACGGTATACAAAATACTTCCAGAGATAAAGGAGGGAAAAACATCGGAAAAGTTTCCATTTTTGAAGCACATTGTTTTTATTGGAAGAGAGAAACATCCCGGCTTGTCCAATTTTGGTGAAGTAATCAATATGGGCAAAGATGTATCCGATGATGAACTGGCAGAAGTTCAGAAATCACTGGATACACATGACGTCGTAAACATGCAGTATACTTCCGGCACAACAGGCAAGCCAAAAGGAGTGATGCTCGCCCATTACAATATCATAAACAATGCCTACTGGGTCGGGAAATACCTTGGCTTAACGGAAAAAGATAGGATGTGCATTCCCGTGCCCTTTTTCCACTGCTTTGGATGCGTCATGTCAACACTCAATTGTGTACTTTACGGTGCAACGATGGTCCCGATAGAAATTTTTGATGCGGGTAAAGTGCTGAAAGCCGTTGACCAAGAAAAATGTACCGTAATCCAAGGAGTCCCGACGATGTTTATAAGAGAGTTGAATCATCCGGATTTCAGCAAATGCAACACAACGACCTTGAGGACCGGTATAATGGCGGGTGCCACCTGCCCGATGGAGGTGATGAAAAGAGTAATGGATGAAATGCATGTAAAGGAAATAACCATCTGTTATGGGCTAACAGAGGCATCACCTGTTATTACACAGACAAAGAGGGATGACCCCATAGACAAAAGGGTGGAAACAGTGGGGAAAGCACATTCCCCAGTGGAAGTGAAAATTGTTGATCCGGAGACTGGCAAAGAGTTGCCGCCAAACGAGCCAGGAGAGCTTATAGCACGGGGGTACAATACCATGAAAGGATATTACAAAATGCCCGAGGAAACAAAAAAAGCAATAGAAAATGGGTGGCTCCATACAAAGGATCTGGCGGAGATGGATGAAAACGGTTACATAAAAATACTGGGAAGAGTGGATGACATGATTATAAGGGGAGGAGAAAATGTTTATCCAAGGGAAATAGAAGAATTTTTGTACAAACATCCAAAGATAAGGGATGTGGCAGTTGTTGGCATCCCCTCAAAGGAATATGGTGAGAATGTGGCAGCTTTCATTCAACTCAAGAAAGGCATGGAGTCAAGCGAGGAAGAAATAAGACAGTTCTGCAAGGAAAATATTGCCCGATATAAAGTTCCAAAATATATATTCTTTAGTGATGAGTTCCCGATGACGGCAAGCGGTAAAATCCAGAAGTATAAGTTGAGAGAAATGGCAAAAGAAAAATTGGTGATAAAATGAGAATAGCCCATATATCTGATATCCATTACAGCAAAAGCTGGATGTTTTTGCATGATATGCTGGATGAATGTATTGAGATGTTGAATGAGGAAAGCCCGGACATTGTTATTATAACAGGTGATATCACGGATTACGGGTTGCAGGCAGAATTTGAGGGCGTAAAAGAAGAATTTAGAAAGATAAAAACCCCTTACTTTATAGTTCCGGGAAACCATGATTCAAGGCATGAGGGTTACAAGAAATTTGAGGAGTTTTTTGGAAAGAGATTTTTTGTTGAGGAAGTGGACGAATACACTTTTATAGGGCTAGATAGCAGTGAACCGGACATAGACGAGGGGCATGTTGGGAGAGAACAACTACAATGGCTCCAGGAAAAGTTATTGCCAAATGCAGTTGTTTTTTTGCATCATCACCTGGTTCCAATACCTCATACGGGCAGAGAGAGAAATGTTCTCGTCGATGCGGGCGAAGTGATGAAAATACTTGATATGTATAAAGTTCCTCTTGTATTAAGCGGTCATAAACACGTTCCGTGGGTATGGAAAATAAACAACACGGTCGTATCTACTGCAGGTACTGTTTCATGTGAAAGAACAGGTTCAGGCCAATCTTTCGATATTATTGAATTAGGCGACAAGGCGATAATGGTCAATAAAGTAAATATAAGGACTAAAAAAAGAGAAAAGTATGAAGTATTAAGAAAATATTTATAGCAATGGGGAATAAACATAAAGATGGAAGGTAATGGTGATGAAAACAATAATAAAAAAGCATTTTCAGGAAACGGTGTTTTTATTATTGCAGTTGTCATGGCCCTTATCATTTTTTCAGCCGTCGTTTCTGCATACCCCCGCGGCATGAATATCTCAAAAATGCATTCTGTTATTTACTCCGGCAATGATGATGTAATCCTGTCAGGAAAAATAGGAATTGGTGGAACTATAAATGGCATTGCAATCTCAAAGAACATTTCAAAAGAACAATTTTTGGGCGTAGATGAAATAATTATTAATGGGAAGGGCACTGGCGAAAAAAGATTTTTTAACACAAATCTCATCATAACTGGCGGGAATGGAGAAATAAATTTAAGTGCAAATATAAATGAAAGTCTGGATTCTGCCATTGTTTTTTTCGATAGCTCAAATGAAACCTCTATTGGCATAATAACTAAAGATACAATTTACATCCAGTGTTATGAGAATGCCGTTTTAAATATAGAAGGCGGTAATGTTTCTGTAGGCAACGGAACATGGGAAGAAGGCGGAGACTTCAATATCATTCTCAAAGGCGACTTCGATGCCTGTATAGAGACAAAAATTTTTGGAATATCTACAGATGGAGAGATGAATGTATCCATGAAAAAAGGTAATGTTTTTGACGACAAATTACTTGATGCCCTTGACATAGAGCTGCCTCCTTTGCCATTTGACATGAACGGGGCATGTGTCATTTCTGGTGGGACTGTATTTGTAGATGGGACAGCAATGAGCATCAAAAATCTTTCATTTTTTAGAGGCGATGGAACTGCGGTAATAAACAAAAGTGTCTATCTTAATGCAAAGGCGATCCTTTTAACAATAGATGGTAATTTTTACAACGATGAAAAAGGAACTATGGTGTGGTTTATACCGGATAAAATAATAGGATTGTGGCCAATAGCGATAGCTACATGGATTATTATTTATTTTGTTAGAAAGAAATTCAGCACAAAAATAGGGGCATACGATAAAGGCATGGGCGGCGTTGCTGCAATCATTCATCTATTATGCCTGGCCATCTCGTTTTATCTGTGGGACTGGGAGATACGCCATAAGTTCGGAAAAAGCATACTATCTGTAGCAACAACTGCTATACAGGATGGCATGGGCATACAGGAATGGATAGTTGCCCCGTTTGAGTTAATTCCGTGGTTTGCCGCCATGGTGCTGATCGCAATTCCTGTTAGGATAATATTTTCGTCTGTATTCAGCCTGATAGGTCTGGAGAAAGTGGGCAAAGGTGCGGGGAAAGCTACGGGTTTATTACTGCTGTTTTTCGTCGGTGTTATATACATTCCCTTCTTTCTGAATGTAACCATTGCCCCCCTGATAAAAAGTTTTGTAGGGTGGTAGATGCTGGCCTTGCCGCTATACAAAAAAAGGGCTCTCTACGTTTCATCCATGAAGGCAATCGTGATAGCAGATTTGCACATTGGCATAGAATATGAATTTTCCATCAGAGGTGCGAACATTCCTTCGCAAACAGAAGTTTTATTGAAAAGGTGTGAGGAAATATGCAAAGAAAAGAGTGCAGAGAAGTTGATTATTCTCGGGGATGTAAAACATATGATTGTTCAAGTAAAAAATACGCGGGAATACGAAATTGCCATAAAAAAAGAAAAGAAAGAAGTGAAATTTTTCTTGGATAAATTGAAGGAGGTTATAGAATTACTGCTTATCAGGGGAAATCACGACGGGGGGCTGAATCCACACAAAAATTTAAAAGTATATGGCTCTCGCGGGTTACTGCTCGATGAAATAGGATTCGTTCACGGCCATGCTTGGCCCTCGAAGGAAGTAATGAAAGGAAGACTGCTGGTCATGGGCCATGTCCATCCCGTTGTCAGATTGAGAGATAAACTTGGATACAGCATATCAAAATCGTGCTGGATTAGGGCATCTCTCAAAAAAGATGTGTTTCTGGAGAGGTACAGGGATGCAAATGCTGGCATGGAAGTTATCATTATGCCTGCATTCAATCCATTATGTGGGGGAATGGCGGTCAATACGGAAGGCATTATGGGTCCAATGAAAAAGTTGATTGACCTGGAAAATGCAAATGCGTATCTGCTGGATGGAACAAACCTGGGGAAAATAAGTTATCTGCAATTCTAAAAAACTGGCAAAAACTTTTATCTCACTTTGTATTTACTGCTCGATTAAAATGAAAATATTGGTAACTGACCCAATTGCGGATGAAGCGATGGATATGTTAAAAAAAAATCATGAGGTCGTTTTTAAAAACATAACTGGAGAAGAGTTGGCAAATGAAATAGCACCCTACCACGCTTTAATGGTGCGAAGCGGAACAAAGGTTATAAGGAAGGCAATAGAAAATGCAGAAAACATGATTGTTATAGGCAGGGCTGGCATAGGAGTAGACAACATAGATGTGGAGGCTGCGACAAAAAAAGGGATAAAAGTTGTGAATTCCCCAACGGGAGCGACATGTTCCGTTGCAGAACTTACCATTGCCCATATGTTATCTCTAGCCCGTCACATTCCAAAGGCTGACAGAACAATGAGGGCAGGAGAGTGGGCTAAAAAGAGGTTGAAGGGCATAGAATTGAACGGAAAAACACTCGGGCTTATAGGTTCCGGGAATATTGCTAGAGAAATAGCAAAAATTGCCAAGTGTTTTGGAATGAATTTACTGGTGTACAGTCCTCACTGTACAAAAGAAAAGGCAGAAAGTATGGGTGCAAAACTAGCGGGCACAAAGGAACTTCTATCAAATTCAGACTTCATCTCCCTGCACCTTCCGAGAACGAAAGAAAGTTACCACATGATAAACAAAGATGCCTTTTCCTTAATGAAGCCATCGGCATATCTTATAAACTGTGCCAGGGGGGGTATTGTTGACGAAAACGCCCTTTACCTTGCTTTGAAAGAAAAAAAGATTGCAGGTGCGGCCCTTGATGTATATGAAAAGGAGCCTGCCCAAAACCTTCCGCTTTTTGAATTGGACAACATTGCATTCACCCCTCACCTGGGGGCTTCCACAAAAGAGGGACAGGTGCGTGCAGGAACGATATGTGCGGAACAGATACTGAAGGTGCTTGACGGCAAGGAGCCGGATTTCTGGGTAAACCGTTTCTAATCTAAGGAAAAAATTAAGTTATCTTATTATCACAAACGGCCCAAGTATCAAGAAATCTGCAGTTTTAGTTGCATCTTTTATTGTTGCTGTGATAGTCCCTGGCCCAAGTCCGAAAACAGGTATCTTTAGTATTTCCTCGCTTCCTGGGGCCAAGTCGGCTATTGTCCCACTAGGATTTCCACCAACAAACAAGAGGCCGCTTAACTCAATTGACCATTCCAGATTGGATAGGTTATCCTTCCCGTTGTTTCTAACAACAACTGTAACCCCTAGGCCACCAGATAACTCCAGCTCTACTTGCATCACGAGCGGCACCGTTAAGCCCTTCATGCAAAAATTGGCTGTTCCAGGCCATGGAATACCCTCACGCTCATAAAGGTCTAACCATTGGTTGTCTTTACGATAATAGCTCTCACCAGGATGAGCAGATGAGCCGACAATGACGCCCGGAGATTGAGAACCTAGCAAGACAGAAACCTCAGAAGTTCTATCATATGGAAGCCCGCCTCCGAGAAGTTGCGTGTAAATATAGAAATCATCATTTGCCGTAAGTCTAACAGGAGTATCCAAGTCTATAGTATGAAATCCCGTATGATTTATTATTCCATGTTTCGTTGATAGTTCTTCTTGTAGTTCTCCATTCTCGAAACTATCATATATTATGATATGATAAAACACATTGTCTTCAGCAGTGTAGAAGCTTACTGCAGTGAGTAGCTCATTATCTCTAGCTGTAAAAGCATTGAATGCTTCAGCGCAATCAGTCAATGTGTCACGCCAGCCGTGATAATCATGATAATAGATTCGATTGTATTTTAACGGTTCAACATTTTGAAAAGAAATTGCGCCCATTTCAGGGTTATGGCAGCAATGTTTATCGTAGTATGATATCCAGAAGTAGCCGTCTTCACCCCAACCGCTTCCCCAGCTGTTCTTGCAGAGCCATGCTCCAGGAAGGGGTGCAGGTGTCACCTTGTTATCATCCCAGCCGACAATAGCAACTGCATGGTTTGGATCATATGAATTATCGGGGGGTTGATAATGAGCATAGTTAGATATAAAGGAACCGCTAAAACACAGGGAAGTACCCATTACACCATGTTCCATAATTGCATGTTTAATCGTGTTGATGTTGCTGAGATCATCTCCAATAGTATACCATTCAATATCCGTGACATAATAATAGTGATAGTTAGAGTTGTATCGTGCAGGAGAATCATCATACCAGTTATCATCCAACTCGGTATCATCGTTTGCATCAGAGCTATAGACTGCTCCCTCTCCTCTGGAGAGATATGCAGAAGTTACCCTGTAATCACCCCCCATGTGTACAGTCAATCCGCCTCCTGTGGGTGGATTGGTATCGTCATTATTATGTTGGTTGAATCCATTCCACCAGTCGAGATGGTATTCCGCCAAATTAGGTTCCTCAGTCTCTCCAGCTGCTTCCCAATTGCCGGTCACGAGTAAATTTCCTTCAATAGCAGCCATCGCACCGTGCGTCCAGCAGGTGCCCCCTGTTTGGCTTTTGATCGAGGTTACATAATTAATGCCATCAATATCTCTTAAATCAAAAGAAATTGGCGGATCTTCCATTGATAATTCGAAGGAATCATTCGGAAAGTCAGATAGTGCTGCAGGCATAAAAAAGATAACAGCAATTAACAAAAATAATCCGGTTTTGTGCCAAACTAATTTCATTTTTATCTTCCTCCAATTTGTAAAAACTCTTTCCTTATATATTTTTCCTTAAGTCAATTCCCATTACGAAAATATATCACATATCGTATCAAGCAAATTGGCAAAAGAATTAACAAACTCTTTAAATGCATCTCCAATCATTCATCGTGAAGTTTGAGGTATTGAAAAGAGACTGTACCGCCCGCATCGGCACGCTTGAGATAAACGGAAACAAAATTACAACACCGCATATCCTCTGGTATTCATCCGAGAGAGTCAAAGCCCCGCCATTCGCCTCTGTTTTTTTGTCACGGGCAAGAGATGGATTGTCGATATCTCATTCAGGAAGTTTTTTCTATCCCCTTTCTAATGGCGATTCCATCCCTCCGTCCTTTGTATATCCATATGCGCTTCCTTCAGAACTGCATGAGATAGCTGCTGAATGGAATGAAAGGCATGCCAGCACCATCCAGATAATCTCAGGTAAAGCACTTGACAATATTTCCGAAGATGCAATGATATACGTCCTGTCAAACGCTCGCGAACTTTTCTCCAATCCAAGAAATTTTGTCAAGGCAATAACAGATGTGAGGGAAGCAATAGACTACCAGAAAATTTTGTATGCCCCGGGATTGGGCGAGCCTTCCCATATTGCCATCCTCTCTTATTGCACCGTTGATTTATTCGATTCCATCTCGCTTGTAGAAAAGGCAAGAAAAAAAATTTTTCTCTTTCCTGAGGATGAATACAATGCAGATGAACTTGGAGAGATACCATGTTCCTGCCCGGCATGCCTGAATGAAAATCTTTTGTTTTCTGGCATTCTTATGCACAACTACTATGCGGCATTTTCAGAACTAAAAAACGTTCGTAATGCAATCAAAAATAACAGATTGAGAAATCTGGTGGAAATCAGGGCATCATCACAGCCAAAAATTGCATCGATACTTCGCATTCTTGACAGAGAATACTACGAGTTTCAGGAGAAAAGATACCCCGTCATCGGGGGAAAAATAGTAGCATCCCCTCTTTCTATGGATAGACCCGATGTGGAAAGGTTTAGAAGAAGAGTGCTGGAACAATACATAAAGCCAGGTTCGGCAAAAATTCTCGTTCTTCTGCCATGCTCTGCCAGGAAGCCATATTCATTCTCAAAATCACACAGAATATTCAGGAATGCCATAGAGTCCTGCGGAAATCCAGGAGTTGTACATGAAGTCGTGGTTACCTCGCCCCTGGGTATAGTTCCCATAGAACTTGAGATGGTTTACCCTGCTGCACATTACGATATATCGGTCACAGGGCACTGGAGTCTTGATGAACAGGAAATGGTGAAAAAACAACTCAGCTCATACCTCAAAAGAAACGATTATGACATCGTAATAAATCACCTTCCCGAAGAAATCTCAGAATTTTTGGAGGTAGAGGGAGCCATTAAAACATGCATTGGACATCCTATTTCGAATTCATCTATAAACAGCCTATCCATATTGCTTAAAAAAGAAGCAACAAAATACGGCAAAATTCCCAAAAATTTAAGAAAATCGGAAAACGTGAAATCATTTCTATCATACCAATTCGGAAATGTAGAGGGCATGCTTGAAGGATGCAAAGCAAGGGGGAAATATCCTGGATATAAGATTTTTTGTGATGATGTGCAAATAGGCATGTTCGTCGAAAGCAAGGGATTGTTTTCCCTCACGCTAGAAGGGGGCAGAAGGCTGGCAGATGCCGGCATTTACCGTGTAGAGATAGAAGATTTCGTTCCACGTGGGTCCATATTTGCTGTTGGGGTAACAAATTCAGATAAAAACATAAGATGCGGAGATGAAGTTGTGGCTTTGCATGGCGGAGATATCAGGGCTGTCGGCATGGCTTTGATGAGCGGCGAAGAAATGGTGATGAGCAATACAGGAGAGGCTGTAAAAGTAAGGCATCACAAGAAAGATTAGTCGGCTATGTCTATTTTTATTTTATCATTCATTTCAATAAGTGAATACCTCCCCCTTCTACCTATGGTGCAGTTTACCACCGTTGTTTCCCCGAAATGAGTGTACCCTGGATTTTCGTGCACATGGCCGCATATAATGAGCCGGGGTCTCTTCTCTTCCGTTATGTTTCTCACCCATCTGTTTCCTATATGCAGTCCTAGGCCCATCTTATCCATTACACCTTTTGGGGGAACATGGGTTACTAAAACATCCATTTTTACATCCTTCAGAGAAATCCATTCTTTTTTATTTATTGAATAAATATCATTAAGCATGGGGTTGATTCCTCCGGCTCCGATAAAATTTATACCATCTGTGCTGTACATTTTCTCATGGATAAAAAATGCATTATATTTTTCAACTTTTTTTCCGATATCAATGCCGTCCACGTTGCCATGAATAACAAGTGTTGGAACATCTATATCACCTAAAAATTTAAAAAATAAAGGATTTGCATCAATATCGCCGGCCAAAACTGCAATATCCGGGCTGTTATCCCTTAAACCAAGAAGAAACGCTCCATACCTGCTTTCTTTCCCGTGGAAATCCGCTGCAGCCTGAATGAGCATTTCCGACTCTTATTTCTTTTTGATGCTATTTTCGAGCGCTTCCAGCAGATCTTCTATATCGATTTCGTTCAATAATCCCTCCTTCTGTTCCATCCTTACTTCGGAGAGACGCAGGCGTATCGCTTCCTTGCACAGTTCGGCCACACTGGAGTATCCAAGGCCGGGATTGTTTCTTATTAAATTTTCTATCTCTTCATGCAGTTCTTTCGGTATTGATATGGTGCTGTATTTCGGCATTTTATTCCTCCTTTCCATACATACTATCACATATTTTATCTTTTCTATCTCTCTACAGTGAAATAGAGTTTTACCTTTGACTGATACGATACAATCTCATCGTTTTCTACGAGAATCTCCATATCGCTCACCATAACCCTCCTTATATTCCTTATGGTTTTCTTTGCCTCGTTTATCGCATTCCTCACCGCACCTTCCCAGTTATCCGGAGAACTCCCTATAAGCTCTATACTTTTTATAACGGACATATAATTATTAACAGATATTTTAATATAAAGTTTTTGTCCATTAGGATAGGGTAACCTTTTAAATAATAATTCGATTTTCTGTATTGGCCATTATGCAGGGGTAGCCAAGCCTGGTCAACGGCGCAAGGTTCAGGGCCTTGTCCTGTAGAGGTTCAAGGGTTCAAATCCCCTCCCCTGCATCGATTTATCTTATAAGGAGTCCTTTAATTTCCAGTTCTTTTGCTATTTCCTTTACGGCTTTTGATACCTGCTCTGGTTTTTTAGCCCCTGTACAAACAATTTTTCCCGAGTTAAAAAGCAGCAAGACAACTCCCAGCTCTTCCATCCGGTAAACCATGCCTGGAAATACCTCTGGCTCATATTCCGTATTTTCAAGACCGAGGGCAAGAGCGGTATTTATTAAATTGAGTTCACCATGCAAGTCGCCAGAGGCAACAATATTCTGAACATCTACTATGGGATTATCTATAACCTTAAAACCCATATTTTTTAGCATATTGCATACTTTCCCCATACTTTTTTCAATATCTTCAACGTTTTTTGCGCCCGTACATACAACTTTTCCACTCTTAAACAGCAGAAATGCAGTTTTTGGCTTTTCTATGCGCAGCACGAGCCCGGGAAATAAATTCGGTCTGTAACTCGTATTGGGCAAAGTTTTTGAAATCCTGTTCAAATCCAATTTTTCTGCAATGCTCGTCGTTGCAACAATATTTTGTATTTTAATACTCAGCATGTTATTCATACAACGTATCCAATAACTAACGATAAATGTTTACATGGAATTTAAGCTTGTCATCCACATGCCACCACGCAAAATGCTCTCCTTACACTGTTATAAATAAACAATGCCCGAATCGGGATTTGAATGATAATTTACCAGTAAAATATGGATTCTGCCAGATTATCCAGTTCATCGTAATTCCCTCTCAAATTGCTCAACTTTTCATTTTTTTACTACTTTTTCAAAGCATTCCAATGACGGCCGTAACGTAAATGACTGATATGAACCATTAGATCATATGAATACGGTGAACGACTTGGAGCAGCGTTCCTTAAAGAATCAGACACAAACCTTGAACCATCATCTGGATAATACTTAATAACCTCAGTAACCTGCTCATCCATAGTGGAAGTTACCAAACGGCGAACATGAGATTTTTCAACCTTCAACAACAGATGACAACGAGGACAAAACTCCACTTGGGGTTCAAACCTCTTCCGAGGTTTTCCCATGCAAAAGGAGAATGAATTTTTTTCCCCCAATTTTATGAGACAAATTTATCTCCACGATGTCTCTATCCGGGAAAGGTATCCCTAATTGATCAAGACTGGTTTTTAGTTCATCCGATGTCTTAATATCAGCAAGAAAAACCTCCTCTGCCAAAGCCTTTGTTTGATTTTTATCAAGTTCAACCTTGACAATTTGAGGCTTTTTACCAAGATACCTCAATACCTTCTGCTTAACTTTCCCATCTTCACGTCTTCCTTCTACCAGATAATAATAGGTTTTATTTCCTCGTTTCTTAGCTCGTATATACGCCATGTTGTGCCTATAATGGGCACAACAAATATAAACTTTTTGCCATATCTAATATTAGACTGAAAAAGTGGGCACAACATTGCTAAATGGAACTCTCAATGGGCGCTATAGCTACGGGGTATCTCAAAAATGCTTAGCCTTTTATACGATGAAGGCTAATCTGTATCCACCAGCATAGCAGAGATAATACTTGTCTACAAGCGGCCAAATAAAATCAAATCTGTGCAGTTATCTAGAGCACTCCATGGATACACTGATTATTCCAATCACGGAAAGTATAGATATAAGCGGGAAGGGCTATTGAATAAGATTCCATATTACAAAGTCTTTAGCGGAGTGTTCATCCTGAAAGAGAATGACTCCGATAAATTCATCGAATTATTGAAAAGATATGATGTCGAGTACTATGCAGGACCGATAGAATCAACATCGACAACAACTGAGGTTCTTGCAGAAACAAAAGATTGACCATTTTTGTCCCAAAACCCCTGGCTGTGCAAAATTTAAATAACATTTTTCGATAGGCAAGCATGAGTGGAACAAAAGATTTTCTGAGAAAGTTATCCAATGCACATGGAGTGTCAGGGCATGAAGATAGCATAAGGGAGATAGTGAGGAAAGAAATTGAGGATTATACCGACGAAATCAGGATTGATGGCATGGGCAATTTAATTGCTGTCAAAAATGGAAAGAAGCCGTCTATAATGATGGCTGCCCATATGGACGAGATAGGGCTTGTCATCAAATATATAGATAAAAATGGATTCATAAACTTCGTGAAATTCGGGGGGTGGTTTGACCAGACTTTGCTCAATAATAGGGTGGTAATTCACTCCCCTCACGGCAATTTTTATGGGGTTATAGGCTCAAAACCGCCGCATCTCATGGAAGAAGAGGAAAGAAAAAAAATCATTAAGGCAGAGAACATGTTCATAGACATCGGGGCAAAGGACGAAAAAGAAGTGGAGGAACTGGGCATCCGTCCCGGGACACCGGTAACCCTTGACAGGGATTTTAGAGAACTTCAGGGAAGCAGAGTTACGGGCAAGGCGATGGATAACAGGGCAGGAATTGTCATGATGGTAGAAGCATTGAAAAGGACAAAGACAAATGCTGCAGTTTATGCTGTCGGGACTGTACAGGAAGAAGTCGGATTAAAGGGGGCAAAGACGTCTGCCTTTGGGCTGAATCCCGACGTTGCGTTGGTCAGCGAGACGGCAATAGCCGGGGACTGCCCCGGACTCAAAGAAAAGGATTCTTCACTGAAATTGGGTGAAGGGCCTGTCATAACGGTCACAGATGCATCTGGAAGGGGATTGATAACAGTGCCCCCTGTCATGAAATGGCTTGAGGACACGGCAAAGGAGAATAACATTCCATGTCAGCTAGATGTTTCATCTGGTGGCACAACAGATGCAGCAACCATTCATCTGACCAGGGCGGGCATTCTCTGTGGTGTGATAAGCGTGCCAACCCGGTACATGCATTCTGGAGTGGAAGTTATTGATGTAACGGACTTAGAAAAGAGTGCAGAGTTGATGGCACATGCCTTAGAGACTGCTGGCAGGTACTTCAGCATATGAGTAAATCTACTCCGATTTTAACTTCCCTTGGCGAGTAACTGCCCACCACTCTCCAGTTCTTTATCTCTGCCTTTTTTTCCTTTTTCTTAGCCTCATTTCTAAGCCAGTCCAATCTTTCTTCTATTTTGTTTTTTTCTATTATCTCGTAATAATGGATGGATTTGCCGGCGTTTACCGCCGTCGGGAAAAATTCATAAGAACGGTGCGGAAGATTCATTATTATATGGTCGGCCGTACCCAATGATGGGATGATATCCATTGCATCGCCTTCCATTACCTCAACAATATCATCAACTCCATTTCTTTTCACATTTATGTTCGCATATTTTACAGCATAAGGATTTACATCTATTGCATACACCTTTGATGGCTTCGCCATCTTTGCGATAATCACGGAGAAGGGAGCAACTCCAGCGAACATGTCTATGACGACATCTCCCGGTTTAACACATCCTGCAGTTCTTTTTCGTTCGGTAGCCAGCCGGGGAGAATAATAGACCTTTGCCACATCTACCATTATTTTTGCCCCATACTCACTATGGATGGTTTCTGTCCTCTCTTCACCTGCTATTACCTTCAAATCCCTGATTCTATAATCGTCTCTCACTCCATTGTCCATACAAACCACTTTTATGTTTTTGTTTGTCGAGAGTATTGCATCGCCTATTTCTTCTTTATATTTCAGCAGTTCTGACGGAATTCGTATTATGGCGATATCGCCTATTACGTCAAACGATGAAATTGTCCTGTCTACCGATATTTTTGATGCAAGGATATCCCTAAAATTTTGCTTTTTTTCCATCAATTTAAAATCCATTTTTTTCAAGACACCTTCATTCACATGAACTTCCCTGGCCACTGGAAGATAAACGCAATTTTCATCGCATCTTATTTTTAAATCCGTTCTCAGCAGCTGTCCTTCCATCAACTCATGTCTTACCAACTCGGCTTTTTCTCGTGGAACCGCAATGCAGAAGGATTTCATCAAAACTCTATGATATGTTTATATATATCATTAATGGTTAAAAGGCGATGGGCGAACTGGTATTCATAGGATTGGGATTGTGGGGCAATAAGGACATGACGCTGGCTGGCCTAAAGGAAGCAAGGTCATGCGAAAAAATATTTGCAGAGTTTTATACCAGCATGCTAGAGGCTCCAATAAAAAAAATTGAAAAAATGATAGGCAAACCAATAGTTCTACTGGAAAGGGAGAATGTAGAAAATGGGAAAATAATTCTTGATGAAGCAAGCAAAAAAAAGGTGTGCTTGTTAACGGGAGGAGATCCCATGACTGCCACAACCCATATCGATCTTCGTTTGAGGGCAATGGAAAGAGGGATATCTACAAAGGTGGTGCACGGAATAAGTATAATGACCGCTGCCGCAGGACTGCTCGGCCTCCAGACATACAAGTTTGGCAGAACCACCACTCTTGCATTCCCAGAACAAAATTACTTTCCCTGCTCGCCCTATGAAGTTATTGGAGAAAATATGAAGAGAGGGCTGCACACCCTTGTTTTATTGGATATAACTAAAGAGGGATACATGACCGCAAATGAGGGCATAAGACTGCTTATCGAGATGGAAAGAAGAATGAAAGGGGGGGTTATAGGCGAAAAAACGCTGATGACAGTAGTTGCAAGAGCTTCTTCACCGTCGCCCACCATAATGGCAGGCTATCCAGACAGATTGATAAAAATGGATTTCGGGCCGCCGCTTCACTGCATAGTCATACCGGGGAAGTTACATTTCATGGAAGCAAAAGCACTGGTTATGCTTGCAAAGGCGCCAGAAGAAATATTGGAATGAAAGAGCTATAATCATAAATAAATGCTGGATGAGATGAATATATTTGTTTAGTCAACGGGATGAGAACGCTCTGGGCTAAAGTCCGGAGTAGCCAGCAATTTCAAGGACAAGGAATAAACGATAATCAGCTAAACAAATACGAAATTATTTTAATTTCATTAAAATTTTTT
>JAYEJS010000074.1 GCA_034660695.1 Candidatus Thermoplasmatota archaeon
GAAGGTAAATAAAAAAGTGGGAAGGCGTATTCAAAATTTTGTTGAATCCTGCAGATCATTTCTCAAATCATTTTTCCGGTCTGCTTATGGCTTTTTTCATTTTTTGACTACTTTTTCAAAGCATTCGTCTTATTATCCTCATTCCCCTGTAGTCAAGCCTTGCAGATCTCTTCACTATGCATTTCATCTGTATGGAGGTAATGGAAAAATGTCTTTCCACTTCCCTCCCAAGCTCTCCCTCTCCAATAAAATCGTATATTTTATCTTCAATATCCTTGAACGTGTCTTCGTCCATAAGTGCTATAGAAAATACATCCTGGAGCATATCTACGGACGATATCACCTTTATGTGGAATGAGGAATAAAAAGCATGGTATTCTTTTTTTGCTTTGCCTTCCTCCATTCCCCACCTTGCTTCCACCAGTTTCACCTTCTCAAAAAATTTTAAGGCGTATTCCCCTTCCTTTCCGTATTTGTCCCCTATTTCTTCCATGCGTTTCCAGTCTTTGCATACCTCTTCAAAAATTTCTCTTTTTACATTTGAATCAAAGGCCCTCATAAGCCACACCAAATCAGTAATGTCGTTAATCAACTTTGCCTGCGCCATATTTGTTTATCACTATATCGTTTAAATTTCTATGGGTCTGGGCTATTACTATTCCCGCGATTATCGCTGATGCTGACACTGCTGCCATCCATGTAATTTTTTCGCCCAGAAACAGGTAAGAAAATATAGTTGCAAAGACGGGTATGAGGTACACAAAAAAGAAAGGCGTGATATCTCCATTTTTTCCATGGCGCTATACCACAGTACATATGAAAGAAATGTCGGAAACAATGCAAGTAAAATGATCAGTTCCCACGTTTCCACTGGAAAGTTAAAAGAAATTTTTTCTGAAAATGATGTTATCAGTACCAGAAATATTGTTCCGAAAATGGAGGAAATCGTTAAAACCTGCATGGGTTTGTAGTCCTTGTTCAGGCATGATTTGGCTATTATTCCTCCCACGGAATATGAAACCGATGACAATAAAACCAGAACGTTCTCCATTGATGAGCCCAAATCGGAGAAATGAATGTCAAGAGCAATTATAAAGACCTTAATGGGTGACTCATCAATCCAGTGCAATAAAAATGTTGATGGTTTCTCTACCGAACCTAGCTTCTCTGTTCCTGCTTCTCTTCACCCCTACGCCATACTTATACATCACAGATATACTTTCTCTACATAGGGGGAGGTCATGGCTTGCAGAAGGGAGCTGTAGCCGGGAAGGAAACTGATAGCATCCCCTACTTTCACACTGTTATCTTGGGTAAAATCAACTATGAGATGGTCGCTACTGGCTCCCATAATTACTATTCTACCGTTTTCAGGGATGAGCATGTTGGGTACCACATCCTGACGACCCAAAGCTACCAAGCCATGAGCAATGATGCCTTTATCTTCAAACTTGGGAATCTGGCCGAAAGCATCTTGGCTGACTTTACCAGAGGGGACAGAAGGTTTAGGTTGGAGCTCTATCACTTCAGCCCATATTCTAAATGCATCCTGAAAGGTGCCGGGGATAGGTCTTCTATTGACCGTTTCCAGACCTAGGAGAATGCCCTCTCCGATACGAAGATGGTTTATTTTTTCCGGATGACCTTCCTCCATGAGGGTACAAATATTGGCGCTGTTGCCCCCAGAAACGAGGGGCAGGGTGATATTGAATTCCTTTTCCACCTGTTGTGCTATTGCGGCCAATTCTTTCATTTTATCCCAAGTTGGTATTACCCCTCCAAAACAGGCCAGATTGGTACCTATACCCGCCAGCCGTATATCCCTTATCTCCAAAGTCTCTTCCACCAGCCTGTACAGCTTTTTTCCCGGTATGCCTTCTCTTCTGTCTCCCAAATCTACCATAAGTATTACTCTGTGCTCACTATCTTGCATTCTGGCTGCTTTTCCCAGCAATCTCAAGGTTTCAATCTCACTATTAAGACTGATGTCTGCAAATTTTACCACTTCCCAGACCCTGCTGGGACGTGGTATGCGAAGCAGCATAAATTCGGTATTCAATCCTGCCTCTTTCATACGCCTTATGTTGGAAATGCGGGAATCAGCCAGTTGACTAACCCCCCCTTGGAGCATGGCTTGAGCTATCCATTGGTCACCGCATACCCCTTTTGTCACTCCTGCTATATTAATCCCTGATGAGTGGCATATCTCTGCTATAACCTCCGCATTTCTCCGAATTTTGGATAAATCGATCTCTATGCGAGGTAGAAAATTTTCTGCCACTTAGATAACCTCTCCTTCATACAACATTCGGTAGTACTTTTTCCTAAATCCCATTTTTTCATATAGCTGGATGGCTCTTTTGTTGTCGGTTTCCACATGCAATGATAGATCTCCCTTGGTCAGTTCTATCACTTTCTGTAACAGCTGGGTGGCAATTCCTCTCCCCTTAATATTTTTCTTGGTAGCAATATAAGACAGATGGTATTTTGGGAAGAATGTTTTGAATCTTGTCTTGCTGACTATAGCAATGCCAGCCAGATACCCCCGATAGTAGGCACCAAGCACATATCCGTAATTAAAGGCGTTCTCCACCGCCTCCCCAATCTCATCTAAGGGGTCAGAAAATTGAATTAGCCATTCGTCCAATTTCTCTAAAAAAACCTCGTAAGACACTGATAAATCCTTTTTTCTAAGAACCCGTATATCAGTGTCTAATTTACCGTCATTGAGAATGACCACATGCACGCCTTCAGAAATAGACCCTTGCTCAATCTCTTTTATCAGGGCAGCAACAGGGAACAAATTTGATGCTTTAGATCGTATTTTTTCCAATTTTTTAAAGAGGTTTACACATTCTATTAATTCGTCATCCGTAATACCAATAGCTTTGCCATTTGATGCATAGATACTGTTGAGTGCATCCTGTCCGTTATAGCACTGGGCAAATATCAGATTTCTGTTGTATTTGGTTGCCTTGCTTTTAATTTTCTTCATATCGAGCATTAAGATTTTATCGCTCCCTTGTTTGAATGATTCGATGATGGCATTTCCATTGTTGGTACTCACGGCCATGAGCCGAGGAATGGTCTCGATATTTTCATTCACCCACAGTTGCTTAAAACCCAAATGAAGCCCGGATATCGATGACCCGTTGCCAGTTTGGCAAAAAATAGTGTCTATTTCTTTGTTTAACTGCTGGTAAACTTCTTTTGCAATGTACGAAAAGGCATACATGTCCAGAATGTTATTCTGGAGGCCGGGATTGGCATTGTACCAGCCGTATTTTTCTGCATCTTCTCTGCTTTTGGTAACGCAATCTCCATAGGTTTTTCCATATCGTATTATTTTAATATATGGGGCTGAGAGAAATTCTTTTCTCAAAATGCGGTGTTTTTCCGGTACATAGAAATTCAACTGTACGTCAAAATATTGGGAAAGAAAGGCAAGGGATCCACCCACTGTACCATATATACCCATGCATAGGGTTGTGCAACCCTTTGATAACGCATCTCTGATGATAAGATAGGCCAACCGGTCTTCTCTGTGGCCAGAAGGATTATTTCCTTCTAATTTTAGATATATCTTTGAAAGGCCGAACTCCTTTTCTAAATTATGCGCCCTAACAAGTGGTGTTCCCCCTACACGTTTCTTAATATACTGCATAATCGTATTTTCCGATGTCAGGATATCACCTCTCCATTACATTCTCTACAGCCGTTACAAAATCCTTAATTTTCTTTGACAGAGAGATGTCCCCGCCTTTACCTAACCTTATTGTATATCCATTGTTATTTCCTGTCACTTGGATAAGATACACTCCAGTTATCGATCCGAAAATGGAGTAACGGATGGTATTAATCTCATCAACGGGAAAAGAGAAGCATTGCCATCCCTCTTTTTTAGGAATATCAACAACGGTTGCACTTTGAGTGCCAACTCTGTGGTGCCTACGTTTTTTACAAAATATATGATTTCCCACTAACGAAATAACTCCTTTGGACGAGGGATAAATTTCTCTCGAAGTATGCTCTGCTGTCCGGACATCTACTATCACATTACTGACCTGTTTGACAATGCGTCCTTCCGGCCTGATGCAGAATATTTTGCAGTCGCTAACTTTTTTTCCGTGGGAATGGCATTGTTTAAAAATCATTACAAAACACCTTCTGTATTTAATAACAAGAAAGTATAATAAAATGTTTATTATAAGATTCGGCAGTTATTTCAAGGTTTTTTTGCAGATAATGCAGTTAGAATATTTTTTATAGCCGTTCCTTTCTTACCTTTATATGGGGTTAAACAAAAAGGATAAAAAAATAGTTGAAGTCATTCAAAAAGATGCAAGGACACCCATTTCTAATATAGCTAGGAAAGTCGGTCTAAGCGAGAACGGCGTTCGTTATCGACTGGAGAAACTTGAAGAAACAGGATATATAAGGAGCTATATCGCCCTTCTCAATCCGCGGAAGTTTGGTAAAAAACATACTGTTTTGTTCCATATCAAAACAAGGGTAAAAAATACAAAAAATACAATCAAAGAACTGTGTCTCATGGAAGAACTTAATTGCATCTACCAGACAACAGGACAATACACTATTTTTGCTATCGGTCTATTCAAAGATATGGGGGAAATCAACAATTTCGTAAATGCAAAACTCTCTGGATTGGATATGGTGGAATATTCCATGGATATTGTTACAAAGAAAGCAAAAGAAAGCCCTTTCTTTGTTTAAGTGCTCAAATTATGTACCATCTTGGTATCGTCAATTTAACACTAAAGTATAAATGGTGACTATGCTGCACTCTATCTCTTCATGTTTTCCAGAATCATTTCACTCGTTCCTTAAACAAACTGTATCACCCTTCTACGGTATTTATTTTTTCAAATGTCTCATGGTTATAGTGTAAACTAAGATCTTCTATCCACCGATAGGGAAGGTTTGTTGTCACACAAAAACTTTTCCCCCTATGGAAGGCAAGGGAAAGTAATATGAACAACGGCATGGCAATAATATACCTTAACGCACCCAAAAGAATGGGCGATACGTTTTCTAACCCTGCCTTTATCGCGGGAAATGAAAGCCCCCATAGGAGAGATGCTGTTACGGCCAGTATTGCTTCTGCTTTTTTCACCATGGGGTAATGTACATGCTCATTTTAACTTTGATTGTCCAAGAAATTGTTATATATGCAAATTTGATTTGAAATCACATGGGAAAGGGCACAGGTTTTGGGAAGGTAATATTGTTTAATGAGCATTTTGTTGTGTATGGCATTCCTGCAATTGCTTCAGCCGTAGAAAAAAAGACGGTAGCGGAGGTGAAACGCATTCCCAGCGGATTGATTTTGCATGACGAAAGGGATGCTGTACCCGGCTATAAAGAAGAAAAGAAGGAGCACCAGCAGGACTCTCTAAACCGCATCATTAGAGCAATGGGAGTAGATGGCAGTCTGGAAATATGGCTGAGGGGGGATTTGCGGGCGGCGAGCGGCGTCGGCGCCAGTGCCGCCAGCTGCACTGCCATGGCAAGGGCTATAGCTGACGAGTTCGGGCTTGATTATACCGATGGGGAAATAAACGATGTTGCATATGAAGGGGAAAAGGGCTATCACGGCACTCCTTCCGGGATTGATAACACTGCTGCTACTTTTGGCGGGTTGGTGTGGTTCCAGTCCGGAAAGATGGAAAGACTGCAGATGGTCAAGCCCGTTGAAATTGTAATGGGGAACACGGGCGTTGTCGCGAACACAAAAAAGGCGGTTGCTGGAGTGAGAGAGAGGAAGGAAAAGTACAAAGAAAAATACGACAAGATATTTGAGGCGGCAAATGCCATGGTTCACAAGGCAAGGGATGCATTGGTTAGGAGTGACTGGAATATGGTTGGTAAATATATGGACAAAAATCATGAAATGCTGCAGAATATTGAGGTTTCGTCAAAAGAGCTTGATTTGCTGGTTGATATCGCGAGAAATAGCGGAGCATACGGGGCTAAAATGACCGGAGGCGGGTTGGGAGGTTACATGGTTGCTTTAACTCCTGGCAGGGAATTGCAGGAAAGGGTTGCAAAAGCCATGGAAAAAGAAGGGTTTTACGTTTTGAGAACGAGAATAGGTGTGTGAGGCAATCCCAGTCTGTCGCCATTTTCTAAGAGGTAAACTTTTGCCAATGCTATTTTACTGAAGTGCCTGGTATAACAATTTTTAAATCCGATGAGCATATCCTATTGATAAAATGGGTATAGAATTGGCAGTAGTGGGCGCAGGAAGTGCCGGATATGCGGCGGGCATATACGCCGGCAGGGCAGGAATAGATACTGTTATCTTTGATACCGGTATGGGTGGGGGGCTCACAGTTGAGGCGCCGAAAGTGGAGAATTATCCTGGATTCAAAAGCATATCTGGTATAGACTTGATGGAAAAAATGAAGAATCACGCTCAGGAATATGCAAAATTTAAGTTTTATGAAGAAGTGAAGGAAATAAAAAAAGAAGGGAATAAATTTAAACTGACGACGACGAAAGGAGAATATGAAGTTGGAGCCGTAATAATATGCACTGGAACAACTCACAAAAAACTTGGCGTAAAGGGTGAAAAGGAATTGAGAGGGCATGGTGTGTCATATTGTGCTACATGCGACGGTTTCTTTTTTAAGGATAAAGATGTTGCCGTTATCGGGGGCGGGAGCAGTGCGCTTATAGAAGCGATATATCTCAATCAGGTTGGATGCAAAGTCTCAATAATACACAGAAGGGACAGATTGAGGGCGGAGAAATCATTGGAAGAGGAAGCCTTGGACAAGGGGATAAAAATAATATGGAACAGTGTCGTTGAGGAAATAGTGGGCAAAGATAGAGTCGAAGGCATGAAAATAAGAAATGTTGAAACGGGCGAGATAAAAATAATACCGGTTGATGGAGTCTTTATTTCTATAGGGGAAACACCACGGTCAGATCTTGCAAAAAAGGCAGGAGTGGAAACAGATGAATATGGCTACATAAAGACTGATGGGATGCAGAGAACGAACATAAGGGGCGTATATGCCGCAGGGGACGTAACAGGAGGTGTAAGACAAATAGTGACGGCGTGTGCTCAAGGGGCAAAGGCAGCGCTTACATCAACGAAAGTGTTGGGAAAGATGTACCCGTTCTAGAAAAATAAAATCAGCAAATCTGTATCTGTAATAGGCACAAATGGTTTCATTCGACAATTATTTAAGTCGGTAGAATATTCATGGCTCGGAGGCAAAAACATGAAAGAAAAAAAAGCAAAAAAAATGGCTTTAGGTATAGTAATAGCAGCTATAACAGCGATGATGGTAATACCGATGGGTATTATTGCTTCGGAAGGCAGCAAAGACACGGCAAGCGTATCTCCATTCCAGTTTGACAACGCACAGAGGGCGCCATTCGAACTCAAGGAATTAGGAACGGGAACGGCTACTACAGGAAACACAGGTAATGTGTTAGTCACTCCAGATAGCCCGGAGGATGATTGTCTGCCAGCAATTACGATAGACGGAGATGGAAATATTGTTGCCACGTGGACACATACAGTTGGCCTTCTGGAATCGAATATTGGACTAGGCTATTCCCAGGATGGCGGTAACAGTTGGATATCTAGATTGGTTATACTGGAGGGGGTGCTGATGTTTTCGGATATTGCCTATGTACATGGTGCAGATTTTGAAGGTGGTGGAGATTTCAATGGACTGTGGGGAGTATACGGTGATATTCTCAATAATAACCCCAGTTTCTATCGTATGTCGGATATAACCAATACTGAGACCTACGAATTTTATTCCTGGACAACAGAATACGAAGATATTACGTATGCCTGCATATCTGATAATACATGGTACAAAGAATTCAATTATGATGTAACAGGTCCAACAAATATGTACATCTATCATGTAGTTTACAGTGCATACGATATCCCTGATTGCCCAGCTCACTGGTATGTAGATGGCGCGCTCGAAGCAGGTGGCGTTGGGTATTTTGACGCTCAGTCAGAATTAGTGACGGCTCCTGCCAAAGACCCGGACATGGCATGTCTGCATGACTCTAATCCTGCTCAAACATTAGATGACTATGTACTCCTAACATGGCAGCATGACAATCAGACCACGGGGAAAAGTGAAATTGTACTAAAGAAAATAGTACCGGAGGAAGAGCCAGATATAGAATATACATCGTATCAGTGGTATATTGCAAAGGGCGATACATTTGATGCAGCGCATCCAAATATTGGAGCATCTGGAAGCAATGCGGCAGTTGTTTACCAGACGACCGACAATATTTACGGAGACTGGGATATAAAATGCGCCTATAGTAGTGACAATGGAGAAACATGGGAAACCAGCATGGTTGCAGAAAGTCATCCTACAAATGAGGTATATCCAGCAGCTTATATGAGCGGCAATACTGTATTCTGCACTTACATCAGGGAAGGAAATCTTTATCTTGTGAAATCTGAAGATGGCGGAGCGACTTGGGAAGAGCCAGAACAAATAAATGAGGAAGATGGAACGGTTGTTGCAGAAGAAAACTCAGTTGATGTACATGCGGGAGGAATCGTCTGGGTTGACACCAGAAATGGAAATAAGGACATCTACTATGCACCATTGCCCTGTGCTATAATCAATGTCAAGGACATATCTGGAGGAATGGGAATTTCGGCGACAATTACCAATACAGGAACAGAAGATGCAAGCAACGTGGACTGGTCAATTGAACTGACAGGACTGATATTCATTGGCAAGGAAA
>JAYEJS010000075.1 GCA_034660695.1 Candidatus Thermoplasmatota archaeon
TACGTAACTGGAATGAACCACCTTTTACCAATGCTATTCCATGAGCATTAACTACTGCTGAGGGTTTAACCCACATTTCAACAGTAATTGTATCAGTAATATCTAAGCTTGCATCGTTTCCACAATCTATGTAATCATTGGTTCCATCGAATTGTAAAGCAGTTCCTGCCTTGCTTACATTTCCATCACCGAAGTTCCAGAGCCAGTCAACGATGGTTCCGTCTGCATCGGTGCTTGTATCGGTGAAGGTGATTGTGTCATCAGTAGTTGGGGAGGTTGGTGAGTGAGTAAAGTTTGCTGTTGGAGCATAATTTGGTGACACCAGCGGATGCATGTCGCCTCCACTTAGGATGTTTCCATTGGAGTCGCATGGAAGGAGTGTATCTCCTAAACCGTCTCCATTTATATCATAGCCATTGTAATTGCTCCAATAATTGCCTCCAAGGTATGGTCCCCCAATGATGTTTGTGCCTGCTGTTTTTGTTATATTCCATTTATTGTTTCCATTATCCCAAGCATTGTTCGTATTGTTGAAATAATTGTTATAGATAACATTGGTGGATGAAGATGTAAGATAAATGCCGTAGCCTGTGTTTTGCTCAAAGGTATTGTTCTTGATGACGGTATCGCTAGACGAGAAAAGGTACATTCCCTCCTGACCGTTGTCATGGATGTTGTTTTTAATAACATCATTGCCAGAGGATGTTTCCACCAAAATTCCGTCGTAGGTGTTGTCATAAACATTATTGTCGTAAACAAAATTTTCGTTGCTTGAATTAGATATTAATATGCCACAATCAGCATTTCCGTAGCAGGTATTATTGAAAACATTGTTGTAACTGCTATCTGGCTCCAGAATGATTCCATCCTCTCCATTGTCATGAGCAGTGTTGTTGGCAATGTAGCAGTAATGCGAATACATGAGTAAAATGCCCTCACCGTTGTTGCCCACACCGTTCCAGTAGGCGTCGTTGTTTGTTATATCCGTATAGTTTGAATATTCCAGTAAAATGCCGTCGTAGGTGTTGTTGTGGATAACATTGCTCTCTATACTGCAATAATTGGAATGATTGAGGAGGATGCCTACATCTCCGTTGAAGGAAACATCGCAGTTAGTGATGCTACCGTTATCAGCATTGACCAAATAAATGCCTTCCTGCCCTCCATTTTGAATGGTGAAGTTGGATATGTTCACCCAATCGATGCCTGTGTACACCACGTCACCAATACCACCACCATCGATAACAGTATTATCTCTGCTCTCTCCGGTAAGATTTATGCTTTTACTAATAACCACGTTTTCATAATATGTGCCGTTGTAAACGTGCACACTCCCGCTGTCCGTAACCGCATTTATACCATTCTGTATGTTGGCAAAATGGTCGTATTGCCATCCTGGGGTTGAAGCATCAAAGTTGTCATCAACATAAACAATGCTCGGTGGCGGAGAAGAAAAGGAAACTGTGACATAACCTGGAGTAGTTTGAGGAACATCCGGAGATTCTGATGATGTTTGAGTGGGCAAGCCAGGGTTGTAACCTCCCTCATAATACTCTACTTTAAAGGAGGTGATGGTGCCGTCGGTACCGGTATCGCCGATATCCAAATAGAAGCCAGACGTGCCGCCACTCCATTCATCATAAAATTCGGTGATATCCAGGCACATGAAGTTTGGATAGCCATGCGAACCCCCCTCCCACCAAGGTGTTCTTGTATCCAAAGGGCTAGCATGAGAGCCGACACCGAGCTCAACAGATGCCTGTCGATCACACTGCGGGTTCAGTTCCCAGGTGCTGAGCAGCGAAGGGCTATCCGTGATATACAAATCATCAAACCAGGTTACAGCAACAATATTTCCTCCCATGAAAGCGTCGTATGTCATCCAGTAATAGCCATTATCCCCAAACCCCGAACCCCATGAATTCACTACTTTGAATGCACCAGTTTCGCCGCTCTCTACATCCGTTTTTGAGTCATTATATCCAACAATGCAGTTTCCGTGATTTACACCCGGCAGCATGTTACCAGAGTTGAGTACATAATCACTCCCCCAATAATAATAGCTGCTGGCATTCAGTGCAAATGTCACTGGCAACCCACTATCCAGCAAACCTTTAACGGTGCTTACATCAGTGTAGCCAACCGGCGTGCCAAGATAGTATGTCTCGTTGATGCGATACGATGGCGCATCTCTCCAAGCATTTTCGTCACCCCAGCTCACCGGATCTAAGTCATTATAGGGCATTTTGCTCCATATGGATACACCAACTGTTTCCATGACATATCCATTAGTATACATCCAAGACCCACCATCATATCCACCGTTGCATTTGTTGTAGGTAAACGCCGGGCTGAGCAACTGGCTGTTATTGCCGATACTGGCTTCAGTCCACCCGTTGCCGCTGGCTTGTATGTAGCCGGCTGCGTAGTATGTGGATGCCCAAGCTGCACACGAACCCTGACCTCCCTGGCTACGAACTTGGGGGAAACAAGGATCAGCAGATAGGTCTCTGGAAGCACCCACTGAGGGGAATGAGCTGTTTCCCGGAGTGGGGTTCACTATCCGTATATTTCCAACCATTGCATTCCATTCCTCCTCTGTTGGAGGGGCAAATCCGGTCCCATAGCCATCGTATATTACATTATAGTTTTTGTTTGGATCATAGATGCCCACTCTTTCCTTCATCCTATTTATTTCTTCACGAGTAGCAAGATGCGAGTAGAGGTACAAATCGCTCTCACCATCGTTGCTATTATTACCGTCTATTATTGTCTTACCATCAGCCATTCCGGAATGTTCCATACCGATAACACCAAATCCGCTTCCCAAAAACAACCCCACAATCACTATTGCCATCACTTTCCCAAAACTACTTTTCCAAATTTTTCTTTTTTTATTTTTATCCATTTTGCCTATCATGTTTTTGCCTCCAACAAACGATTATACATATATATCATTGGCTCTAATATTGGCTCTAATAAGTAGTATAAAAAAAAAGCTTACTTAAATTTTTCCTCGTCCCTTTGGAAAATTGGATGGGGCATTACATTAACAGTGCATGCTAACTGGAAGTCCACAAAATATTATTCTCCATCAACAGGGAAAGGAATTCATTCAGCCTCTCGAACAGCAATTGAAACAATTTTGGATAGTATAGGGGCGTTGATACTTCTAATGGATCAGACCATGCGCTCTCGGCACCGTATAAATCCATGGCTTTTACTTTTATTTCGTAATTCCCTCTCTTATCCCACGTATGTGATGCGTTTACCTCTCCACCAGAATCATATGGGCCAATCCAGCCCGTATTTGTTCCGTCCCCCCAATCAAACATATAATAAATTTGATCGCCGTCGGGATCAACAGAAGATGTGGTATATCCATATTCCTTCCATCTTTTGCCGGAAGTTGGGCCAGTGGGTTTTTCCGGCTTATTCGGCGGCTTATTTTCATCTGGCGACTGTATTGCGACTTGCAGGGAAGGATCGCCCAATGGCTCCCACTCTTCTACAGTCTTGTAGTCGAGCTTATCCATGCTGCTGCCAAATCTATTTACATATTTGTTTATTGTTTCCTTCCATATCTCACCAAAGGTTTCAGCACCACCTGCATATGACCTAAAAGAATTCAGTTCCATAAGACCGCAGAGTCTTTGAACAGTGCTTCTGCCGTCATAGCCCCATCCGAGCCCGGTGTTGCCGCAGACTGCGATTCCGCCCCCGTCCGGATTTGATAAAAATGCCCAGCCAAAACAATTCATGCTAAATTTGCAGTTAGAACATACATTTAAAATAACGATGGGCAACTTATCTCCATTCACAAGTGAATTGATATTTCTTATTTTATATCCTCCATAAGGCAACCATACTTTATCTTTTCCATGTGGATGTGTAACCCAACTGCCTGGGCTGCCGTGCCCGGAAAAATCGATGAATCCTGCCCCTTCATACAGCGCATGGTCTATATTTGCAGGAGAATCTATTTTGTTATTAGAAGCCCATAATTTTGTGGGGTTGAAATTTCCCATAATATCCAACACTTTTTGATTGGCATACTCCCCCTCATCAATGTTATCATCGTCACCGGGAAATGTATCTCCCCCGCATACGATAATATTTTTAAACCACGGCTTCTCATAGGCCTCCATATTTTCATGGGATATTATTTTGTTCACCACCACCGTAACTTCCTCGTTGGTACTGCAGGCAGCCCTACCAATGAATACATCGGGATATAAGTCCACAAAATCTATCTCATTTTCATCATATTCCCCGAATTTGTCATTCCCATTTGAATCCCAGCTAACAAAATTACCATCCGAATCATAAATGTCAGCATAGTAAAGATCGCTTATGTAACTGCTCTCCTCCCCATCTTTAACGTAGGCACGTCTAACCGGCAATTTTTCCGAGTTTCCAACAAGCATTACATAATCTATACCCCATTCTTCTACTGCATTTTTAATGAAATATTTTATCTTCTCTGCGTCATCCCTGCCCCGAACGGTGAAATAATTGCTATTATAGATTTCATCAAGGGAAACGAGCATGGTTTTTACGTCATAGCTTTCCTTATGCTCTATCAATGGCTGCAGAGCATCGCTGAACTCAGATGGCGATACAATGAGCAGATCGTAAGCATCAGCAAAAAGCGGCTGTATCGACTCTTCATAGCTGATTTTTATTTTGATATTGGTTGCATATTGCAGGATATTCAATGCCGGCAAATATCTCACTGGGTAGACACTGACGGATAGAAACGTCACACGTTCTCCGTTATCTATTCCGCCACCAGTTCTGTAATAACACCATCTTTCTGGATAGGGGGCAGTACTGCCATATACTCCCTCGTTTTCAACTACCTTTTTGGGAGAATATTTGCCATCAAGCAATATAGGTTCTGGAGCAGGTTCAATTTTCTTATCCAGTTTCATTGTTCTAATAGCCAGTGGTATACATTCCACTCCAAGTATCTTTGTTCCGAGTGGGAACGTTAGTACGGTTGAATGAACGGGCAGGATGGGTTCGCTGGCAACCAGTGTGGAATTTGCCTCTTTTACATTTACAGCCACATAGTTTTCATTGCTGCTCACAGTAGGCCTGGAAAAACTTAATGAAATTTCAGTAATAACATTCACATTTCCAACGCCCGCCTTTCCGGCATTATATACCCCAGCTATTCCACCACTGCTAAAAAGTAATATCGCTACCACCAGCATAACAGCGACTTTTGTCTTTTCTGTTTTTACTGCCATAACCCATTATCTCTTGTATATTTTTAAACGTTTTTGTGCTGACAAGCTGCCAATTCCTGCATACTATATATTTGATTGTATATTACACCCGGTTATGATAATTCTCGACAACCACATGCATCTTCGCCGCGACGGCCGTTACATTCAGGCAGTGAAAGAATTTAAGCGGGCGGGAGGGACTCATCTCATACTCTGCCAAATGCCCATGGTGGAAAAAGTGATCGGGGAAAAGAGTTATATGCCCGCTTACAAGGAAACAGTGAAAATGGCTGAGGGAGCAGGCATTGCTACGGGCATAAAAATTTTTGTTACAGTTGGGCCATATCCAGCAGATTATCTTGCACTGAGAAAAAAATTCGGGAGGGATGAAGCAAAGAAAATCATGTTCAGAGGCATGGAGGAAGCACAACAGTTTTGCATTGAAAGAAATGCGATAGCAATCGGGGAGATAGGCCGCCCCCACTTTGAAGTGGATGAGCAGGCATGGGAGGACAGCAATAAAATAATGGCATACGGAATGAAAATGGCTGAAGAAGCAAACGTGCCGGTCGTTCTTCATACGGAGAGCATTGGCCCAGACGGTTTTAAAGAACTGGCAGAAATGGCAGACAGAGTTGGCATGGAAAAGGCAAGAGTTGTGAAGCATTTTTCCCCGCCTCTTGTAAAGGAAGAAGAAAACCACGGCATATTTCCTTCAATATTGTCAACAGAAAAAGCGATCAAGGAAGCTCTGGCCAAGGGAACAAGATTTTTTATGGAAACGGATTATATTGATGACCCGCTGCGTCCCGGCGCCGTGCTTGGATTGAAGACAGTGCCGAGGAGAGTGAAAAAATTTCTGGAGGAAGGGATAACGAGCGAGGAAGATGTGTACAAGATTCATAAAGACAATCCAGAAAAAGTTTATGGAATTTCGATGGATTAGTGTATTGTGCCCAGTACGATCTCTGCACTCTTGGGCGTTACAATTTCTTTGCCGCATTTTTTGCACATCCAGTATACTTTATTGCCATATACGTGGTGAATCATTTCAGTTCCGCAATACGGGCAGTGTCTCATTTTATCATCATTTTGCTTTCTTTTTGCTTTCAATATGGCGTTTTGTCTATATAAACATTTCGACGTATATTTTAAAAAAAGGCGATATATTACAAGCGATGAAAACGTCCAGGCCGGCATACGACGAGTATTTTATGAGGATAGCAAAAATCGTTGCAACACGCTCTACTTGCCTGAGAAGACATGTAGGGGCGGTAATTGTAAGGAATAACCACATTTTGTCAACGGGGTATAACGGCCCTCCAAAGGGTTTCAAGCATTGTGATGAAACTGGATGCATGAGAGAGAAACTGGACATACCGCGCGGGGAAAGACATGAATTGTGCAGGGGCCTGCATGCAGAACAAAACGCTATAATCCAGGCGGCGGTGTTTGGCGTTTCCATAAAAGGTGGAACTATATATGTAACTCACTTTCCGTGCAGCGTTTGTGCAAAAATGCTGGTGAATGCCGAGTTGAAAGAGATTGTTTATAAAATAATGTATCCGGATGAACTTTCATTGGAAATTTTGAAGGAAAGTAATTTAAATGTGAGGCAATTAAGGGTGCCGCAATGAATGAAAAAATTCTCCTTACAATTAGGGATGTTCTCGCTGCAGTAGCCATAGTGGGCATAATAATCACTGCATTATGGGCATACACAGGCCAGTTCCCCGATACGCCGATGGTTGTCGTTACCTCCGGCTCGATGATGCATGACAATGCCCCTTACGGAAAGATTGGGACGATAGACCCCGGAGACCTAGTTCTGGTGAAAAAAATTTCCAGCAGGGATGGCATAACAGTAAGAGGTGAAAGTAGCAATCCTGCAACAGGCCACAGGACATACAGCGATTACGGGGATGTAATAATTTATTATCCAATGGGAAATAGGGATAGAACGCCGATCATACACCGCGCCATATGCTGGGTTGAGTATAAAGGAGGAAAATATACGGTAAGGGAATACGGAATAGAAGATGCATCGGTAATATCCATACCAGAACTCCACATATCTGGCTATAAGCCCATGAACAGCGGATTTATAACGAAGGGTGATAATAACGAATTGCCAGACCAGTATCCCAGCGGGGGGATATGTGCACAGCCCGTAAAGCCGGAGTGGATTATCGGGAAGGCGAGAGGTGAACTGCCCTGGTTTGGAATGATAAAATTGATGATAGCAGGCAATCAAGAAGTGAATGCCGAGAATGGATGGGTAAAGGTGGGAAAGGCTGTAGCCCCTAAAGATATATGGGTCTGTCTTGGCCTCTCATTAGTTGCTATTTCAGCCATACCCATTTCACTGGATGCCTACGAATATTACCGGAAAAAAAAAGATTCGGAGAGCCTATAATAAACGCGATTGTATTTTAAGTTTTAAACTTTTTAAGTCGGGAAGATCTGGTATAATGTCATCTTTTGACAATATTTTCTCTATCTTCCTTATGGGCGTGGAAACCTGTATTTCTTTTGTCCTTCCATACCTGCCCTTCGAAATAACTCTGGCGGTTATGATGCCCAGCATGTCCAGTTCCGATATCAAATCTGCTATCCTCCTTTGCGTCAGAATATCCATCCCTGCCTTCATGCAAAGCTGCTTGTAGACATTATAGATGTCTCCCGTATTCGGAGGAACATCAAATATCTGGTCTCCGATAACAGCGGCCATGAGAACCATTTTGGACTGTGCGGGCAGTGTGGACACAACTTCCTTGACCCTGTCGATTTCTATTTTGTTAACGGCCAGCCTTACATGTTCCTCCAGTATTTTATTTTCTCCAGAGCGGTCAGCGATTTCAGCGGACACACGCAGCAGGTCCAGCGCCCGCCTTGCGTCGCCATGCTCCTGCGCCGCCAGGGCCGAACATAGGGGTATTACCGATTCATCAAGAACATTTTCTTTGAATGCAATTTTCGCCCTCTCCCCGAGAATATTTTCTAGCTGGTTTGCCGCATAAGGGGGAAAAATCATATTTTCCTCGCCGAGAGACGACTTAACCCTCGGGTCAAGAAATTCGGTGAACTTCAGATCATTTGATATTCCTATCAGGGATGTCTTTGCCTTTTGCAGACAGCTGTTCATGCGAGAGAGGTTATAAAGCACCTCGTCCCCTTTCAACTTGTCCACTTCGTCAAGGACGATTATCACAACGCTCTCACTGTTATCTATTCGCTTTACCAATTTTGAATAAACCTCATCCGTCGGCCAGCCCGTAAATGGAATGCGCTCCGACCAGTCTTCCATAAAATGATTTGCTATATTCTGCAAAACCCTGTACTGGGTGTCAACTATCTCACAATTAATGTATACGAAATGTGTAACCCTGTTCAATTCCGAGCCTTTTATGGACAAACGTTTGCCAACATATCTTGTCACTGCAGTCTTACCCGTACCTGTCTTCCCATAAATAAATACGTTGGAAGGCGTTTCTCCCTTCAACGCCGGCACGAGCACGGAAGCCAATTCGTCTATATTTTTCTCCCTGTGAGGCAATATATCAGGCACATATGATGGACGCAAAACTTCTTTATTTTTAAATATATTGCTGGATTTCAGTAAACTTTTGAATATGTCATCATTCATTTTTCCCCCTTAAAATGAATATGAGTTGGTTAAATAAACCTTGTGGGATATGTGTTAGCATGTTCTTTAGAAGGATAAAGATATGGTAAAAAGTTTTTTAAGCACGATGTTAAAAATAAATGGATTTGTATGTTAAAGGCAAAAAGCCTATACTTTATATCACGATAAAAATAAATAAAACGGCTGTTTTATTCGATGTAATGGAAATCAAACTCGTATGGTTCGACTCCATGGGAGCAAAGTCAGCCTGCACATTAATTAAAACGAAGGATACAAGCATACTAATCGACCCGGGTGCAGCAGCGATGCAGCCATCATACCCGCTACCAAAAGAAAAGAAAATATTTTATAAGAAAAAAGCGATGGAAAACATAATCAATACTTCTAAAGAAGCTGAATTTATAGTAATATCCCATTATCATTACGACCATTATTCATCGCCCCTCTCAAATAAGGAATTGTATGAAGGGAAGGAATTGTGGATAAAAGATCCAAATCAATGGATAAATCTCTCCCAATGGAAGAGGGGCAGGAAATTTTTGGAAGAATTGTGTTTTGCCTTTAATGGCAACCTTAAAACGAAAGATAGCGAGAAAAAAATTTTTGAAGATCCATTCGATGAATTGGATATAGCAAAGAATAAGGATTTTGGCAAGTATCAATCTAGGAGGGAAGAACTGTTGGATAAATGGAGGAAGAATTTCATTTCATTAACGAATCATTGGTCAACGAATGAGTGGATTGAAGAACCGATATTGGAAAATGCATCGGTGTATTTCGCCGATGGAAAGAAAATGAAAATAGGCGATACGACTATCCGATTCACGAAACCATTATTCCACGGAATAGAATATGCACGAACCGGGTGGGTCATTGCAACGATTGTCGAATGCAATGGAGAAAAAATCATACATTCCTCAGATTTACAGGGGCCTGTCATCGAGGATTATGCACAATGGTTGATCGATGAAAAGCCGGATATATTGATATTGGATGGACCGGCAACTTATTTATTGGGCTACATGTTGAATAAAATAAACATGAATAGGATCATTCAAAATGCTTGTCGAATCTCTAAGGAAGGAAACCCTGGGCTGATGATATACGACCACCATTTGCTCAGGGGAAAGAAATTTAGGGAGAGGACAGAAGAAGTCTGGCTGAAAAATGTAACTACGGCAGCTGAATATAATAGAGAAGAGCCGCTTATTTCCAGATTGTGACAACAAAAGTTATTTTAATGATGATTACTTGGTAATTATTGAATATAGTGTCCGATAAAAAATTAAAAATGAAAGATCTAATTTTAGTCTCCAATAGAGAGCTATATATTCAAGAAAAGACGGGAAAGGGCATTAGATGTAGGAAGGCTACTGGAGGATTGATCTCCGCTCTAGATTCGGTAATGCAATTATGCAATGGATTGTGGATAGCGTGGGGAAGTAGCAAGGGCGATTTTACCACCGGCAATACAACAGAAGTTCCTCCCGAAGATCCAAAATATAAGTTGAAAAGGATCAAATTGTCGGAGGACGAAGTTGAAAATTATTATCGAGGATTCTCAAATCGCACTTTATGGCCATTATTTCATTTATTCATTGATAAAACAATATTTAGCAAAAAATATTGGAGATACTACCAAAGAGTGAATTCCAAATTCGCGACCACTGTTTTGGAAGAAAACAAGAATTTTATCTGGATTCGTCCTTACCATCATTCTTGTTGTATTAATTTTGTAAATTTTTTGCTAACAAAAATTCATTTAATATTTGCGTAACACGTCCTGCGGCGGGACATTCTCTGTTCAGGGAGTTATATTAAATTGATATACTTCCTGTCAGCCAAACAATACTTAAGTAATAATATATTACACAAGCGTGGGCGAGGAATTACTGAAAGTTGGTGCTATTGACGAGGATAAATACGAGAGGTCGAAACGTTTGGGATGGTTTAAGCTAGATAAGGTAAAAAAGGCAAAGGTGCTTGTGGTAGGTGCCGGAGCCCTTGGAAACGAGACGTGCAAGGATCTCGTGCTTTCAGGATTCAGGAATATCACGCTCGTCGACATGGATTACGTAGTTATGTCGAATTTGAACAGGTGCATCTTTTTTTCGGATGGAGATGCAAGAAAAAAGAGGAATAAGGCAGAGGTTGTGGCGGAGAAATTAAAAATGCTCGACGAATCTGTTAACGTACGTGCATTTGTTAGCAAAATTGAGGATTTTCCAGATGATTTCATTCCATCACATGACATAGTCCTCGGCTGTCTGGATAACATTTTGGCAAGGCTCCATGTAAACGCTCATTCATATTTTCACAATGTGCCCTACATCGACGGAGCCACACGGGGCCTCATCGGCAAAGTTCAGATAGTAATCCCTCCAGAAACCAGTTGCCTTGAATGCGGGATGAATTCAACACACAACAAAATCAGAAATTTAAGATACAGCTGCACGGGCAGGAACATCTCATTTTTTGAGCCGAAATTAGCGGCCGATGTGAATACAACAAGCATCGTATCGGCAGTCCAGGTTCAGGAAGCTTTAAAGATTGTGCACGGGAGGGACAACCTCATAAAAAATATTTTTTATTACGATGGAAACAGAAACTTCTCGGATGTTATGGAATTGCCAATAAATCCTGCATGTCCGCATCATGACAAACGATAAATATTTAAGTTATTCCCCAATTTTGGACTGATAAAATGAAACTATCAGTAAAAGACGCCGAGACGGGAAATAAAATCAGTATGGATGTTGAGGGCGATAACACGGTAGAAGAAATTGTGGAAAGCGCTGCCAACTACTGGAATAAGGACCCGGGCGCATATGTCGTAAGGTTCGGGAAAAAAGTGCTTGGGGGACAGACAAGTATTGATGGAACAAAACTGCAGGATGGGGACGTTGTTGAGTTAATTCCTGACCCAGAAGGCGGCTATTGGTGATGAAAATTGCCCCTCCCTAAAGACCTCCTCGTATCCAGATTGAAAAACGAGCTTCGGGAATGCAGGAAAGATTTTAGACACTATTTTTCTTTATCTGACCCAGATTTTAATAAATTCCCTGTGAGTATAATGGTTACGCTTGTGAATACGCCCGGCCCGATAATGGAAGGAAACAAAATAAGAAGCAGGTACAATCACAAGTTACAGATTACCATAACCGAGGATTATCCGTTCCAGACGCCGATAGTCAGATGGCGGAGTAAGATTTTTCACCCGAATATAATGCTCCCCTCTGATGGAGGGTATATATGCACCAAGTTGCTAGATGAATGGAGCTTCCGGTCAAATCTTCCGGCTTTTATAAGGGGCATCGAATCGCTGCTTTTGAATCCCAATCCCGATAACCCATACGATAATGATACCTGTACCAAGGCTGCCGAGTATTTCAACAAACACCCGTATAATCCGCCGTTGCCGGACAAATCAAGGGCCGGACATAAAAAGCCGTTAATTATTGGAGAAGAAGAGAATGGTACGGATAACAGGCGAAAAAAGAAAAAATCCTAGAGAGCATAGACCTCCAGAAAACATATTGTTCGACTACGCCCCCGAAAAAAGCGGTGATGCCCTAAAAAATTTTGTATCACAGCGATTGTATAATCTCGGCATTGAAAAAATTGACAGCGATTTCGTGACGAAAGAAAAAGAAGTTGCCACATACTACGACAAAAAACTTAATCTTTATATTGAGAGCCATGCAGTCGATGAAATACTGGAACACTGTGCCGTGATGGCCAACAAAGGGCTGGAGGCGCTGGGTTTTTTGGCCGGAGATTTGTACAGATGGAATGGAGAAGATTTCTCTGTCATCCATGATATTGTTACGGGCAAATTGAATTCCACTCCAGTATCTGTAAAATTTAAAAAAGATGCATTCGAAAATCTTTTTGACCAGCTTGATGAAATTGGGTATGATTACATTCTTATCGGTTGGTACCATTCCCATCCAGGATATACGAGTTTTATGTCCCCTGTTGACATGGATACGCAGAGCAGAATGTTTAATAAGCCATTTCACGTGGCACTGGTCGCCGACCCCATAAATATGGAATTGAAAGCTTTCCGTATTGTAGACGAAAGGTGCATAGAGATACCGTATGCTGTCTTTGAAGATAACGATAGCATATAAATGACCAGGGCACTATTTTCTCCTGTCCAGTTCTTTCAAAACTTTAACTGCTTCCCCTTTAAAATAATCCTTTATTGACCTGTAATATGCATCCGGAATTTTTTTCTTGTCATGTTCGATTTCAAGTGCTTTGAGCGAATTTGTCAGCAGTTTCTTTCTCAACTCCAAAGCCTCAACCGGTTCTTTCCCAAGCCTTCTTTCATCCTTACGTTTTTTTCCGGCCAATGCAATGAGAACTATGGCCAGCAATATTGCGACCGAGCCCGCCAAAATGGACAATATGTCTATATTTGTTTTCCCACCGGGAGATATCTCCACGAATTCTACCCAGAAACCATCACCTTTTTCAAGTGATTTTAAAGTAGAGGCATACTCATTGCCGCCCTTATATTCTATCGGGATATTCCCCCTCGGATATTTTGCGGACTCTATATTTATCTCCATCAAATCCGTATGATAAATAATTCTATTCTCAAATTTGCCGTCGATAGTATAGCTCACATTTATTGATATATTCCCTCCCGCAGGTATGACTATTCCATTCTCTCCCAGATTTATCTCAACTATATTTTCTTCAAAAACCCCGGCCAATTCTTTTCCCTCGCATTCTATCTTAGGGTTGGAAGTCGCCCAAATCTCTATCGTACCATTATATTTTCCGAGCGTGCTAGTAAAAAAAATCCTTTCGTTTACTTCATCCCCCACTATGCTTATATCTTCCTTTTCGACCTTTATATTGTCTCCAGGCGATGATGCAGAGTATGGCATTAACAACAAAGCCACTGCAGATAATGCGATTGCAATTACGGCAATTTTTCTCACAGCATCACTCTTTTGCAATACATTTTAATAAATAACTTTTTGGGTCACTTTTCCATCAATTTTTTATTTATCTCAGCCACTGCAATGCCTATCTCCCTGGCATCCTTTGCCCTGTAAAGTATTCTTCTTTCTTTCACTTCAAATTTCTTACCGCATCTGGTACATGCCGTCGTTTTTTGTCCCAACCTTACAGCCCGTGCCATCCTGCATTTTGGACAGACCACAACCCCGTAATCGTCTTTCATCCGCAATGGCAAGAATCGATAATGTAATATTTAAAGTATTATGTGCATTCTTATGGCAGCCATGAAAAAGAAAGAACTCGAGATGATACTGCAGAAAGTTTCCGGTATAGAAAACCCCTCTCCATCACTGGAACAGTACCAGACGCCCGCTGGCATAACGGCAGACATACTCTTCAATGCCTATGGCGATATAAATGGAAAAGAAGTCATTGATCTGGGCTGTGGCACGGGAATTTTTTGTATAGGGGCTGCCCTGCTCGGTGCGAAAAAAGTTGTGGGAATAGACATTGACAAATCTGCTGTCGAAACGGCGGAGAAACAGGCAAATGAATTGGTGGGCGAGGAAAATGACATTACATTCATTGTGAAAGATGTGGAAAACGTATCAGTAAAAGCAGACGTTGTGATAATGAATCCCCCTTTTGGCTCGCAGCGGAGCAACAGAAATGCAGACAGAATTTTTTTAAAAAAAGGATTGGAGATAGCCCCCATCGTTTATTCCACCCATTTGAAAAAAACGATTCCTTTTATAAAAACGCTTATATCCTCATTGGATGGAGAAATCACATTCTCCAGGGATTACTCTTTTCCAATAAAAAGGATGTTTGCATTCCACAGAAAGAGAATGGCAACATATGATGTAACATTGCTCAGAATAGCAAAACAGCAAAAATAAATGCTATGAGGGATGCAATAGAAATTGATAATAAATTGACATCGCTGTTTGTAAGAATTGCATCTGATGGAAGCTGGCTCTCCCGCCCCTTATCCCCCCCCTGAAGCGTGGCACCTAGCAGTGAATCGATATGACAGCCGATGAACCCCATGACGATTGAGAATATGAACCATTTAAGTTCCATGTTAATTAAAAAAAATGCCGAAATTGAGATTACGAATGCTCCAAGAACAGCGGCACCCTCCCCGAGCAATGATATGCCACCATTTGCGCCCGTTTCGGTTCTCTTGAGATTGGTTATAAGGTATACGTCATCCGAAAGAACTCCTATTTCCGAGGCAAATGTGTCAGAGGTTGCAGTTGCTATTGCCACGACGAACGGAACAGCCATTTTTTCCGAAGAAAATGACAGCGACAGAAAAGCGAGCACGGCCGGCACCATCCCGTTGGCAATAACATTTCTGGCTTTTCTCATTCCGTTTCCCCGCTCATGCAGCCCCTTCCTTTCTTTATAACCGAAGCGGAATTTTGTCGATAAAAAACCCAGAAAAAGGAATAGTATAAGCAACAGGAACCACTTTATTCCGGTTGAGAACAGTATTATAACGCCTATCAATACCGCAACCGCCGTGCCCTTAACATCAAGCACCTTATATCTCAATGAAAATAGGGCGAAAAGAAGGCATATTATTATTTTTATTGCCACACCGATAATCTGGTCCATGCATAACACCAATTTCTATTCCCTCTCAAATTGCTCAACTCCACAACATAAAGAAAGAAAACTATTTAGAGTTTATGTAATTTTGTATGTACCCCTAACCGAATTTAACAATAAAACTTTTAAATAACGTCTGCATACATAGCTCGCAAAAGGTTTTAGAGGTGTAATGTGCATTATACTAGATTTGAGAAAGCCCGGATAATCGGTGCAAGGGCGTTGCAAATAACAATGGGTGCTCCCCTACTGATAAAGCAGCCTAAAGGTAAAGGCAACCCTGTTGAACTTGCATTAATTGAATTAAACAAAGGAGTTATCCCGATGACTGTAAAGCGAAAGGGAAAGATTATAAAAGGTCCTGTTGTATAGGGGGGATTACATGGAAGAAGAAAAAATGCTTGTATCTGAAGAAATGTACATTTCCTGTGGTACTGAAATAGGGACACAACAAAAGACAGTACATATGGAACCATTCATAGCTAGGGTGAGAAATGACGGGCTTTATATCATAGACATAACGGAGAGCGATCGCCGTATAAGAATCGCAGGTAAACTTCTTGCGAGATACGATCCAAAAAAAATTCTCGCCGTGGCAGTACGTCAATACGCCCAAAAACCCATATCCAAGCTTACTGAAGCGACGGGCATAACCGCCATGCCGGGAAGATTTTTGCCTGGAACGCTTACAAACTCCCACTGCGACACATTTACAGAGCCGGATATCATCCTTCTAACAGACCCCATAGGGGACTCTCAGGCACTTAAGGAGGCAGTAAATGTTGGCATACCTGTAATTGCTCTCTGTGACACAAATAATGAGACAAAATATGTGGATTATGTCATACCCGTGAACAATAAGGGAAGAAAATCCCTTGCTCTTACCTATTGGCTTATTACAAGAGAAATTCTTAAGAATAGGGGAGAGATAAAGAGTTACGAAGAATTTGAGATGAGGGCTGAAGATTTTGAGGCTGAATTGTAAAAAGTTATAAATATGTCTCTATTACTTTGGAGATGACAGAAGAAACAAAAATTGTACTGGTTGTGGATGACGAAGAAACAATGCAGGATTTGATAAAGAGGAATCTTTCTCGATCCAGCATGCCAATAAAAGTTTATAGTGAACTGAGTGGGGAAGGAGGCGTTGATAAATACAGGGAGCTTATGAAAAAAAATAGAACCCCCCATTTAGTAATAATGGATCTCAATCTTACCCAGTGGGGCGAGGGAAAGATAGACGGCGTGGAAGCGACGAAGAGAATATTGGACATGGATCCCGATGCCCAGATATATGGATATACTGCATGGTTTGCCACCAGATGGGCAAAGAATCTGGAGGATGCCGGTGCAAAGAAAGTAATAGAGAGAACAATTCTTCCATCCGAATTTAGAAGGATGGTCGAAGAAGTTCTGAGAGGAAAATAGTCCGGTTCGTCAGTCCGTTTACTTCCCAATCCGTTCAATACATTATGCTTTTTTTCCATCAAACTTTTTATAAAACCTTTCCATATATAGGCAGAATGCAATCAGATTTGCAAAAATTCCTGCAGTTGGACTTCTTCGGGCAGGAAGGCTTCTCGCGAAAAAAATGCAAAAAATGCGGTTCTTACTTCTGGACAACGGGCAAGGGCCAAGAATTGTGCGGGGATGCTCCCTGCGTTCCCTACTCTTTCATAGGCAGCCCTCTCGGAAACAAAAAACATGACCTTTCTTCCATGAGAGAATTATTTCTCTCTTTTTTTGAGCGTAACGGCCATACAAGATTGAAACGCTACCCTGTCGTGGCAAGATGGCGTTCCGACGTTTATTTGACCATAGCGTCGATAGCGGACTTTCAGCCCCATGTAACTTCAGGTGAAGTACCCCCTCCAGCAAATCCCCTCGTAATATCCCAGCCGAGCATACGCCTCAACGATCTGGAGGAAGTCGGAAGAAGCGGCAGGCATCTGACGATGTTCGAAATGATGGGGCATCACGCTTTTAACAATCACGACAAGGTGTACTGGAGCGAGGAGACAATCAGGTATTGCAGCGATTTCCTGGAGAAGCTGGGTATAAAAAAAGATAGGGTGACATACAAGGAAGGAAAATGGCATGGCGGAGGAAATGCGGGAGCATGCCTGGAAGTTATTGTTTCGGGTATGGAAGTGGCAACCCTTGTATTTATGAATTTGAGGAAAGATAAAAATGGAAAGTATGAGGTGAATGGAGAGCATTACTCCGAGATGCCCATGCGTATTGTTGATACGGGGTACGGGCTGGAAAGGCTTGTATGGTTGACTCAAGGCTCCCCCACAATATATGATGCCATATTTCAGGATGTGATAAAAAATATTGTGGATAAGGCAGGAATCAAAGGCAACAAACTTCATGACATTTATGCGGTGGCAGATCATGCCAGATGTCTTGCATTTATGCTGAGTGATGGTATAGTTCCTTCAAATGTAGAGGAAGGATATCTCGCACGACTGCTTATCAGAAGGTCATTGCGTCTTCTCTCGCATCTTGATATAGATATTCCACTGGCAGATATCGTAAACATGCATCTAAATTCTCTTTCCCCTGATTTTCCGGAACTTATTGAATCTCGAGAAGTGATTAGAGACGTGCTGGAAAACGAGACAAAAAAGTTTTATGCAACCCTTGAAAAAGGAAAAAGGCTTGTCGCCCGGTATATGGAGGGAAAGGACAGCATACCCGCTGAAAAACTCATCCAGTTTTATGATACTTACGGAATACCCCCTGAGGTCGTAAAGGAAGTTGCAGGAAAAGTAAACATTCCAGAAAATTTTTATCCCATGGTGGCCGAAATCCACAGCCATGCTTCAGATGAGAAAAAAGAGGAAGAAAAATCAGACTACACGACAGAGCTTTTGTTTTATGATAAACCGTACGACAAAAAATTTGAAGCCACCGTTCTGTGGAAGGGAAACATCAGGGGCAAAACAGGTGTTATACTTGATAGAACCCTTTTTTATCCAGAAGGCGGCGGACAGGAATCCGATACGGGTGTGTTAATCCAGAACGGAAAGAAGTGCAGGGTTTTAAGGGCGGAAAAGAAAGGAAATGCTGTTGTTCATATAATAGATGGGAAAATCAACGAAGGGGACGTGCAGGGAGAAATAGACTGGCAGAAGAGATATGCGTCCATGCGTCATCATACTGCGACCCATATAATAAACGCTTCTGCAAGAAAAGTCCTTGGAAAACATATATGGCAGAGGGGCTCGCAGCTAAATGAGACTGAGGCAAGGCTCGATGTTTCCCACTTCAGGAGGATTTCCCCGGATGAAATAAAAGAAATAGAGAGAAAGGCTAACGCTATTGTGATGCAGGCAAAATCTGTAACGAAAGAGTGGCTTCCGAGGAGTGAAGCCGAGAAAAAGTATGGAATGCGTATCTATCAGGGCGGCCCACCCAAAGGAAGTGTTCTTCGTATAGTCGATATTCCCGAAATAGAAGTTGAGGCATGCGGCGGCACTCATGTTGACAATACAGCGGAGATAGGATTCATAAAAATCACGGCAACGGAAAGGATACAGGATGGGGTGGAGAGAATAAAATTCTGTGCGGGCTATAAGGCACTGGAGTACGTGCACAGGCAGGAAGATATCCTCAAAGAAACGGCGGGCATTTTGAATGTCGATACTTCAGTTCTGCCAAAGACAGTAAAAAGATTTTTCGATGAATGGAAAAAGTTACGGAAGCAGGTAGAAAAGTTGCAGAAAAGTACGGCATACAGTACAGCCGAGACCGCTGAAGGCACAGAAATAGTTACACAGGATGAGCTCACTCCATCAGCCATAAAGGATATAACCAGCAGGGGCAATGCCGTTGTCATCTCAGGAAGCAGGGCGGAAAAATCGGCCGTGATAAGAGTAGCATCTTCTCCGGGCATAGGCGTAGATTGTTCGGCAATATCCAGGGCAGTTGGCCGCATCCTGGGCGGGCGCGGGGGTGGGAGGCAGGAGGTGGCACAGGCCGGAGGGCCCATAGTCGAGAAACTTGAAGAAGCAAAAAAGAAAGCAGTTGAAATGGTGAGAAGACAATTGAAAGAAAAGAAAGAAAAAAATTTATGAGGGCAGGACATTTCACAACAGAGGGGCCGGTAGATCAGTTGGAAGATCGCCACCTTGGCATGGTGGAGGCCACGGGTTCAAATCCCGTCCGGTCCATTTATCAGGGTCATTCCCTTACGTCTCCATTATTTATGACATTTTTAACCACAGATTCTATCCTGTTGATTGCTGTTTTCGCAGCTTCCAGCTTTTTCTTTTCTTCATCGTCTGCCGTTTCATCTATAACAAGCTGGATATACCCCTTCGCAATCACCAGCGGGTTAAAAAAATAATGGGATATACTCTCTTTAAAAATCCTCTCCCTGTGTATGGCATTCTTCCTGTCTCTCTCCATCTTCCTGATGTGTGTAATATCTCTGATTGTTCCTATAGACATTATAATTTTTTTGTTCTGGGTTATGGGATATATATTTATTTCAAAATTTGGAGTTGTATACATAACGCTTTCCCCATTAAACAAATTCCTGCATATAGCATAAAGTTTCTGCCTGTCCTTTTTGGGGCAATGGAAATAAATGGCTTGCCTATCAACCTTTCATGTTTTTTTCCAATAAAGGCCAGTGCTTTTTCATTTAAATGGACAAAGTTACCATCTGAATTGAGGATAAATATTCCTTCCACTGCCATTCCATGGTTTGTGTCCATACATGAATACATACTTTCCAAACTTTTTGGCATTACCATTTTATTCGCCGTGTTTGATTGCAATTTACAAACAATATATGTCTTCCCCTATATATTGCTTATTTTTGACAATATTGTGCTCAGCTAACAATTTTTCTTCCTTTGGCCTGTCGATAGATTTATATTATGCAGTGCTATTTAACTATGGATAAATCCAGTGAGGTGAAAAAAATGAATCAGGAAACGGGCACAGATAACGTGGTATACGTCGGAAATAAACCGCCAATGAACTATGTACTGGCGGCCATAACCCAGTTAAATTCTGGGTCGAACGAAGTAGCTATTAAGGCACGCGGAAGGGCCATATCCAGAGCAGTAGATGTGGCAGAGATAGTACGAAGACGTTTTATGCCGGAGACACAACTGAAGGACATAAAGATAGCTACAGAGGAAGTAACCAACGAGGAAGGAAATAAAATAAATGTATCTTCCATAGAAATATACCTCTCAAAGTAAGAGAGATCCTATTTCCTCTTCCTATTTTTACTATTTTTAACGTTAATTATTTAAATTATAATGATATTTAGATACTGGAGGCGATAATATGAGCTCAGCAAAAATAAGAAATATGGCAATAGTAGTTGTAGCAGTCGCTATGATGTGTGCCCCTGCGGTAACCTCTCTTTCAGTAAACGAAAAAGAAAACACACTAATAGCGACAACAACTATGGAGAAGGCGACAATAGTTTTTCCAGCAAATGACGGAAATTCTATGATAGGATACATGGGAAATGTCCAGATTTCCTCAGGTACAACAGACGAAGAACATCCAACTATCGTAAAGGCTCCCGATGGAAGCTTTTTGGTTGCATATGACTGTAGGCTAAGTGGTATAGAGGGACACGTTTATTTCATGCGTTCAACCGATAACGGCAATACGTGGTCAGAAATTTGGAATACAAATGTAGATATTGGAGAAATGAAAAATGGCGTTCAGACTTGGCCCGTTCTTTGTACACCACCGGGAGGACAAGCCATCTACGGCTCATGGAATGATGAAGCACTTGATATTATATTCTTTATTAACATCTCCAATCCATCTGACCCGGGTAGCTACGGCGAGAAGATATATGGATATGATGCAAGCGGATGGGACTATGAGAGACATACATTTACCATAGCGGCATTCGATGAAAACAGATTTGCTGTCGGACACGTTGGTCATATTGAGTTTGGCGGCTATGATCTCCCGAGTTCGTGTCAAATTTGTTGCTTTACAGGCGGTTTTTCAGGAGGTTTTGGTATTACGGGTGACGAGGACTACCCGATTGGGTACAACAATGAGGTAGCGGTTACGAGCAGTCTCTTTTGGATGATATGGGACTTCCCAAATGAGGCGAGTGGAACAAGTGATTTACTCCTCAAATGGGGTGATCCAGGTGAGGAGTCAGATTGTCATCTCTGGCCAGATAAGGAGATCACCTCTAACAAAGATTATGTTGATCCAGCATTAGATGCTAGTGGAGACAATCTCTGTATCGTATATATGACAAATGACAATATTTATGGCGATTGGGATCTTGCCTGCAAATATTCTACCGATGAAGGAGGCACATGGCATGACGGAACATTCCCGTCAATGGCACAGGCGGACGAGAAAAGCCCAGAGATATTTGTCAGTGGCTCAACGGTTTTCTGCACATTCGTTCGCAACGGCAATCTGTATTTGACAAAGTCTACTGACCTTGGGCAAATGTGGGAAGAACCAGAGCAAATAAATGAAGTAGACGGAACAGTTGTAGACGAAGAAGGGGCAGTTGAGGTATCTCCAGCAGGAATCGTCTGGGTTGACACCAGAAATGGAAATAAGGACATCTACTATGCACCATTGCCCTGTGCTATAATCAATGTCAACAGCATATCTGGAGGAATGGGAATTTCGGCGACAATTACCAATACAGGAACAGAAGATGCAAGCAACATGGACTGGTCAATTGAATTGACAGGACTGATATTCATTGGCAAGGAAACAACAGGAACAATTGACAGCTTGCCGGCAGGTGGAGAAGAAGCAATCAAAAGCGGCTTGGTTTTCGGCATCGGACCGACAACAATAACAATAACAGCAGGCGGAGCATCAAAGACAGCCAAAGGTTTTGTACTTGGACCGCTGGTACTGGGAGTGAAGTAAACTCTCTCCTTTTCCCTTTTAATTTTTTAATATTGATTTTAAAGTTAGGCACGGAACGCTACTGTGTTACATTTCACTGAGAAAAGTATTAAATGCCTTTTTGCATTGCATTTCTATGCCATTAACCGAGGTTGTCTTTTACGGACGGGGCGGGCAGGGAGCTGTCACAGCCGCTAACATTCTTGCATCTGCCGCCCTTGAATCTGGAAACAAGGATGTACAGGCATTTCCTATTTTTGGGGCGGAACGGAGGGGGGCCCCAGTAAAAGCATTTGCCCGTATTTCTGACAGCGAGATCCATCTGAGAAGCCAGGTATACTCTCCAAATGTTGTCGTTGTTCTCGATACAGGAATAATGGATACCGTAAATGTTACAGATGGACTTAAAAAAGACGGTACGATCGTGCTTAATACACCGCGCTCCCCGGATGAGGTTTACATGCCGTTTAAAGTTGCTACCGTTGATGCAACCGGAATAGCGATAGAAAGGAAAATAATGGTGGGCGGCATCCCCATAGTCAACACTCCCATAGTCGGTACCCTCCCGAAGTTGATGGACAATTTATCCATTGATTCTGTTAAGAAGGCAATAATGAACCGATGGAAGGGAAAGGCCGGAGAAAGGAATGCTGCTGCGGCAGAAGATGCATATAAAAGGTTGAGGATAAAATGAAAACCACAATATCTTACCCGGAAAAGGCTGCAATGGGAAAGACAGGAAGCTGGCGTGTGTTCCGCCCCCTGTTTCATGAAGATAAATGTATAAAATGCTGGAGATGCTGGATTTTCTGTCCCGAAGGGGCAATATCGCGTAATGAACTACCATCAATAAACTACGATTTTTGTAAGGGTTGCGGGGTATGCGCCAATGAATGCCCCGTAAATACCATAGAAATGGGGAGGGAGGAAAAATGAAGATTATAGACACTGCAAATAATGTTGTCGCACTGGCCGCAAAAATGGCACGCCCGAAGGTAATAGCGGCCTACCCGATAACTCCTCAGACAACCATCGTTGAAAGACTGGCACAATATGTTGAGTCGGGCGAATTGAAAGCAGAATTTATAAGAGTTGAGTCGGAACATTCTGCAATGACCTCATGTATAGCGGCAGAAGCTACGGGCGTGAGAACATTTACAGCCACATCTTCCCACGGCCTGCTTTTAATGCATGAAATGCTTCACTGGGCGGGGCTTGCAAGATTGCCCATCGTTATGGTAAATGTCAACAGGGCTATTGGGCCAGGGTGGAGTATATGGAGCGATTGCAACGATTCCATGTCTCAGAGGGACACAGGATGGCTGCAGTTTTACTGTTCAAGCAATCAGGAGGTTTTTGATACGGTTATACAGGCTTACAAAATTGCGGAGCATAAGGACGTTCAATTGCCCGTAATGGTAAATTATGACGGCTTTATTTTATCCCATACATCAATGCCGGCAGATATTCCCTCCCAGAAAGAGATTGATGATTTTCTTCCGGCGTACACTCCCGAATGGAAGCTGGATGTCGAGCACCCAATAACTCACGGGAACATTATAGGGCCCGAGTATTACATGGAAGTGAGGTACGATATGCAAATTTCCCAGCAGAAGGCAAAGAAAGTAATCAAAAATGTTGACGACGAATGGAACAAAAAATTTGGCAAAAGTCACGGCAATCTGATAGAAACATACAGGTGCGATGATGCGGACATAATTATTGTTGCAATGGGGGCCATCGGGGCAGAGGCACACGCATCGGTTGACGGGCTGCGAAAGAAAGGAGAGAAAGTTGGGCTTGCAAGATTGAGAGTTTTTCGTCCCTTCCCAAAAGAGGATTTGCAAAAAATTGCGGAAAAAGCAAAATTGATAGTCATAGACAGGGACATATCTGTTGGAATAGAGGGGGCAGTAGCAACTGAAATAAAAGCATCTGTTGATGGAAAGGTATGTGGATTTATTGCAGGACTTGGTGGCAGGGATGTCACCCATAAAGACATTATGAGGATGTACAATCTGGCGAAAGAAAATAAGGATGGATGGTACTCGGTGGAGGTGAGATAATGGCCATAAAGGATTTACCGAAAGAAGAATATGTTCTTCAGGGCAATGCGGCATGTCCGGGATGTCCTGCCACTATTGCTTTGAGGACGGTGCTCAAGGCTCTCGGGAAAAAAACGATAATTACCGTTCCAGCGTCATGCAGTGCCGTCATTCAGTCATTGTATCCAAAAACATCTTTTTCAGTGCCCACGATGAATATCGCATTTGAAGCGGCGGCGGCATCAGCATCCGGCATAAAAGCAGCACTCCATGCCGAGGGAAAGGACGATGTGACAGTGATGGTATGGGCTGGTGATGGCGGGAGCTACGATATCGGTCTGCAGGCATTGAGCGGTGCCCTAGAAAGGAAAACGAATTTCATTTATATATGCTATAACAACCAGATGTACTCCAATACTGGAATACAACGAAGCGGGGCCACACCGTACGGAGCGTGGACGACTACCACATGGGCTGGAAAAAAGGAGAAAGCAAAAAATCTCGCTGAAATAGTGATGGTTCATGACACACCCTATGTGGCAACGGCTTCGATAGCATACCCCACGGATTTGTACAGGAAGGTGAAAAAAGCAAAGGGAATAGAAGGGCCGAAGTATATAGAGATACTGTGTCCATGCCCTCCAGGCTGGAGGTTTGACATGAGCAAGACTGTCGAAATTGCACGTCTTGCCGTGGAAACAGGGTCATGGCTGATGTATGAGTTCGAGGGTGGCAAATTGACATTCAACGGCCCTTCAAAAGGAATAATTGAAGGAACAAAAGAAGCCAAGCCCATAGAAGACTGGCTTCGTATGCAGGGGAGATTCAGAAATCTTACTGATAATGATATCAAGGAAATAAAGAATGAGCTAAAGGAGGGATGGGAATTTTATCAGAAAAAAAGCTAAACTCTTCTGAATCCTCGCCGGGTGTATGAAGATAATGCCATTACGGAGGATTTCAGAGGCCTTATTATTGATGGAGCCCCTCCAGTTTTTGTCCTCTTTTTCAATATTTCTTCGATGACATCATCAACACTTTCGGCATCTGCCGTCGTATAGCCTTTTCCCACTTCCCATGCATAGTGTGCATCGCTTCCGCCGGTTTCCGGAAGTTTCATTGTTTTTGCAAGTTTTCCTGCCCTTTTATTCTGACTGGGGAAACTTCTCGCATTAAAAGTTTCTATTCCATCCAGTTTCAGCCCATCAAAATTTTTTATCGCCCCTGAAAATATGCGGCAAGGATGGGGTAAAATTGCTATTCCGCCCTTGTCATGTATTTCCTCAATAGATTCCTCTACTTTTCTACCCTTTATCTCTTCCCTCATTCCAAGTCCAAGCAGATGCCCCCTGTCGGTGGATATCTCAGTTCCGGGAATTATAATAAATTCGTCTAAATCATATCTTTTCAGCGCCCCTTTCATTGTATTGTGATCGGTTATCGCCATCCCCCTGAAACCTTTCTTTTTTAAAATTCCGGCCATTTTCTCGGGCTTTTCATGTCCATCATCGGAATAATATGTATGAACGTGCAGGTCAAACATTGTGGAATAATGAGGAAGAGCTATTTAATCCCTTTTAGCGTGGCTTAAGCATGATATCTTATGACGGCAAGGTCGGCAGGTCTCCCCTCGTATTCTATGATGCGCATCGATGCCTCTATTTCTCTTATTTTTCCATCCTTGGAAATAAGCTTATATCTGACTATGGATGGGACATCTTTTCCTTCAATTCTCTTTCTGTAATTCTCTTCGACTCTCTTTTTGTCTTCCGGGGCGACAATATCTAAAAAATTTATCCCCGTTAACTCTTCAGTTGAATAGCCAGTAGCCCTGCATTGCCCACCCGCAAACTTTATTTTTCCGTCTTGAAGTACGGTTATGGCATCACACATTTCAGTTAAAATGAGTGAATAGAGTTCTCTCTCTTTTTTCAGCCTTGCCTCTACCATCTTCCTCGCAGTAATGTCTTTTCCAATGCCGATATACTTTTCAACTTTTCCACGTTTCTTTATTGTTCCGACAGCCAGTATAAAATCTAGGGCTTTTCCATCTCTTCTTAGCAGTTTAATTTCATAATTTTTTACAAAACTCCTGCTATTAATGTATTCCATCATTTCATTCATTTCACGTTCATCCGAAAATATTGTGGATATGTTCTCATCGAGAAGTTCCTCCTTCCTGCTGTACCCAAGGCTATCCACGGTTTCATCATTGCAGTTAATTATCCTGCCATCAGGTGATATGATAAAAGCAGGAGCTTTCAAATTTTCAAATATTTGCCGATATTCTCCCCCATTGGTAGATGCTGCCAGTTCTATCTTTTTTAATAGCTCCCCAAAATCTATCTGCTGGAGGAGTGCCTCCCTTCTTTCCATTCTCACGTTGGAAACATGGATGCGAATCGCTTCCTTGCAAAACTCTGCAATGCTTGAATACCCCAATTCTGGTTTTCTATTTACCTTTTTTTGCAGTTCGTCATGCAATTCTCGTGGAACAGATATTATACTGTATTTTGACATGCATATCGTGCACACATAATGTATTACGTTATATATAAATTGTTGTGCTATGAGCACAATTTTGTGTTATCACGACAATCAATGTATAGGGGCGCCTTTCGCTACATTTCTGTCGAGTTTTATCGCTCCTTTTTTATCCCTTAAAATTTTTCTTTTGTATTCTACAAGTCCCTTTTCATTGACTTTCATATGAATTTTTTCAAACTCCTTGAAATCCACCACTTCTACTGGCTTCGGTTCTATTCCTTCAATGCCCACCCTTCCTCCAGGCTCATCATCTGGAATGAGCAATGATGGTGTTCCATCATCGGCAGCGAGCAGCATTCCTTGAGATCGTATACCCCTTACCACGGCCGGTTTCAAATTTGCCACCATGACGATTTTTTTATCCTGCAACTGCTTTTTATCATACCATGGTTTTATGCCTGCCACAATCCTCCTTTTCCCAAGCTCCCCCACATCTATGTCAAGTGCATACAGTTTATCGGCGGATGGATGTTCCCTGACTTTTACTATTTTTGCGATTCTTAAATCCAGTTCTGAGAACGGTTCTTCCATAACTATCTCCGCCAACTCCAGCTTTTTAAACAATGGTACGGGCTTTTCTAACTTTACTTTTTTTAGCTCCTTCAATCCTTCGTCCCATTTCTGGTCGTCTATATTTCCCTCATACCCGAGCATCTCCCATATTTTGTTTGCCGATTTTGGGATATAAGGCGCGGAGCATACCGCAAGAGCTTTTACTATTTTGAAGCATATGTGGAGAACGGTTGCACACCTTTCTCTATCACTTTTTATCAAATTCCACGGGGCTTGCTCATTTAAATATTGATTTCCGGCTTGAGCCAGTCCTATTATTCTTTTTATCCCTTCCTTGAATCGGCATGCTTTTATCGACACTCCCACTTCTTCGACCGTTTTTACTATCTCCTCCTCTATTTTTTTGTCCACATCCCTTATCTTGCCTGCTTCAGGCATTTCCCCGAAATTTTTTTGGGTGAATGTTACAACTCTATGGATGAAATTTCCATAAGTGCCCACAAGTTCATTGTTGTTCTTTGCAACAAAATCTTCCCAGTTCCAATCCGTATCATGTTTTTCCGGCATGTTTATTGAGAGGTAATACCTTATCGTGTCCACATCAAATTTTTTTAGCATATCTGGAATCCATATCCCTATGTCCCTCGACTTCGAAAATTGTTCTCCGGAAAAAGTGAGATACTCATTGGCGGGCACATCATAAGGCAGATTTAAATCACCATGCCCCATGAGCATTGCAGGCCATATTATTGTATGAAACGGTATATTATCCTTGGCCAGGAAATAATAATGCTTTGCATTTCCTGTCCACCATTCTTTCCATTTGTCCGGGTCATTTCTCATAACAGCCCATTCCTTGGATGCAGACAAGTAGCCTATGACTGCTTCAAACCATACATAAATCCGTTTGTCCTCAAAACCTTCTAAAGGTATTCCTACGCCCCATTCGAGGTCTCGCGTTATTGCCCTGTCATTAAGCCCGCCCTTTATCCAGTTTCTCGTGAATTTTATAACATTGTCTTTCCAGTAGCCTTTGTCTTCCAGCCAGCCCGCCAATTTATCCTCGAATTCAGAGAGTTTGAAGAAAAGGTGTTCCGTTTCTTTCGTGACCGGCGTGCCGCTGCATATCTTGCATTTCGGGTCTATCAATTCCGATGATTCAAGCGTTTTCCCGCATTTGTCGCATTGATCTCCCCTCGCCTCCCCGCCGCAGTACGGGCATATTCCCTCAACATATCTGTCCGGCAAAAACCTTTCACAGTTTTCGCAGTATGGGGCAAGCATCTTTTTTCGGTAAACATGCCCATTTTCATAAAGGCGGAAAAAAAAATTCTGTACAACCTGCTTGTGAAATGCATTGCTTGTTCGGGAAAAATTTTCGAAAATTATGCCTAACTCCCTGATATTCTTCATATGCTGAGCATTGTATCTATCCGCAATTTCTTTGGGACGGACCCCCTCCTCTTCAGCAGTCAGTGTTATAGGCGTTCCATGTTCATCGCTTCCCGAAACCATGAGAACATCATTTCCAACCATCCTGTTGAACCGTCCGAATATGTCGGCAGGAAGGAGGCAGCCGGCCAGCGTACCCAGATGTAATGGGCCATTTGCATACGGCCAGGCGACGCCTATGAATATGCGATCTTTCATGTCCTGGTAATAAGAGGTAAATTTAAAATATGTCCGTAAGGTTTTAATAGCACCTCTGTATAGTGGAAATGAAATTAGTGCATCATCATGTTTACAAATTCACTTAGTCGCTTTCGGGATCATTCAAGCATTTGCAGAATTTTCATGATGTACTATTTTAAGGAGTGATGAAAATGTCAATAGATCCATCATCAGCAAAATATTTAATTAAAGCAAAAATAAAAGTAGACGGCGCTGTAGAAAAATCGGATGTCATAGGTGCAATATTCGGTCAGACCGAAGGCCTTATAGGCGATAGTCTCGACCTCCGCGATTTGCAGAAGTCGGCAAGAGTCGGGCGCATCGAGGTCGATATGCACCAAAAAAATGGGAAAAGTGAAGGGACTCTTACCCTTACCTCTGCGCTTGAAAAAGTGGAAACGGCAATAATAGCAGCGGGAATAGAGTCCGTTGATAGGATAGGCCCCTGCAAGGCAGAGATTAACATAGATAAGGTTGAGGACATAAGAATTTCCAAGAGAAAACATGTTATAGATAGGGCAAAGAATATACTTACAGGAATGATAAGCGAGGGCAGGGAAGAGATAGAAGATATTGTGGAGACTATACGCCAATCTGTACAGGTTGAGGAAATAGAATATTACGGTAAAGATCGTCTACCTTCCGGACCGAATGTAAGCAAAAGCGATGGCATCATTGTTGTTGAAGGAAGGAATGATGTGGTTAATTTACTAAAGCACGGGATAAAAAATACCATATCTGTTGAAGGTACCAGTGTCCCCCAGAGCATAGTTGACCTGTGCACCGAAAAAATTGCCACAGCTTTTGTTGACGGAGACAGGGGCGGCGAACTAATACTTAAAGAGTTGCTTCAGGTTGCAGATATAGATTTTGTGGCAAGGGCGCCAAAGACCCGGGAAGTAGAAGAGTTGCCGTATAAACTTATAATGAAAGCCCTGAAGAATAAGATACCCGCGGAGCAATACATGGAGATGCATGGAATTGAGAGAAAAAATAATAGAGTCAATAAGAAAAAAAACAATAATGAAAGCGAACTCAGTGATAAGCAGAAAAATTACAAAAAATTACTTTCTGAAGTGAAAGGAACGCTTACAGCCATTCTTTTGAATAAAGATGGGACAGAGATTGACAGGGTGAAAGTGGATTCTCTGGTCAACACCCTGTCTAAAAATAAGGCCCATACGGTCATATTTGATGGCATAACAACACAGCGACTGATTGACACTGCATTTGATAGGGGCGTGAGCACAATAATTTCAACGAAAGAAGGAGAAATATCAAAAATACCTACTTCCCTTACGATTATTACAGAGGATCGCATTAAGTAATGCGTTCAGATAAATCGAAATGAAGGGACTTATTTATGTGTATACGGGCGATGGCAAGGGAAAAACCACAGCAGCCATAGGTACTGCCATCCGTGCCGTAGGCCACGGAAAAAGAGCTGTTTTAATCCAATTTTTAAAAAAGGGGGATTATGGGGAAATTAAAGCGTCCATTCTCGAGGTATATCAGTTCGGACGCAAGCAGTTTGTTTTAAAACCTACTGAGAAAGACCATGAGCTGGCTGAAAAAGCCCTAAAATTTGCAGAAAAAATTTTGGAGGAAAAACCCTTCCTGCTTATTCTTGATGAAGTGAATGTTGCAGTCTCAATGGGGCTGATTAATACAAGGAACGTGATAGACATGGTGAAAAAAAGGGGTGAGACAAATATTATACTGACGGGAAGAGGTGCTCCGGAGGAATTCATAGAAATCGCAGACTTGGTAACAGAAATGAAAAAAATAAAACATCCATTTGATGAAGGCGTTAAAGGAAAAGAAGGACTGGAATACTAGACAGATTACACTTACAGAAGTTCTGCAACCTCATCGACGATATCTACTTTCTCCTTAAATCTCTCCACTTTCTTCTTCATTTTCTTTTTCCTCTCGTCAAAAAACTTTATGCCTTCCAGAGCTTTTATCACCCCGGATACATTTGCATTCCTAAAAATTTCCACCTTCCTTCCATCAACATTTCCCGCTATATTGCATAACCCAATTTTGATAAAACCACCTTCTACATTTCCCTCAACCTTTACGCCATCCTCCAATGTTACATCGCCCGAAGATTTTAAAGAGCCATGTATGGCACTTCCTTTCCCTACAAATATACTTCCCTTTACTTTATGGTTTCCAGTTATAACACAATCTTTGCCCACATGAAGCCTGCCGTTTATTATGGCATCGCTTCCTACAGAGGAGCCGTTCGGCAGGAAAAAGTATTTTTCAGAAATGGATATTATGTCATTATTATTTTCAAGTTCCTGCAAGATACGTTCGACCTCCTTGCTGTGCCCTCTTTTTATGAGCTCCAGGATGTAAAGAAGCACGTATATAACCATTGGTATTGGACTTCTTATGTTTATCCATCCCTTTGCCTCGAACCCATCTCGTATTTCAACATTATCCCCGACATCCAGGTCTCCTTTAAGGGACAGATTTCCATTTATTTTTGTTCCGTCAGCGATGTATGCATTTGCCCCGCAAGAGACATCCCCCTCTATTGCCGAGAAAAGGTCCATTCGCACATCGCCTTTTGTAATTATATGCCCATTTATTTTTGTTCTCTCGCCAGCAAAAAATCTTTCGGATTCGACATTGAAATCTACTATACAGGAATTTCCTATCACGGCATCTCCATCCACCTTTATTGTTCCATCATCGAATTTTGTCCCATCCGGTATGATGTATGCCCTTCTATCAAATCCCATCCAGATTGTAATATATGAGGGGATATAAAGAATGTACTATTTTTTTTCACAGAATGATGAGAACAGAAGCAATGGCATAAATTTTCAACAAAAATATAGATGCAAAGAAATATGAAAAGCCTCGAATTCTGGACGAATTCACGGGCTTTTGGATACGTAGGTCTCATATTTTGGATAAGACTGAAGATAGGGGTATAATGGAGTAATGGAGTAGGAGATGGGAATGGAATAACAGTACTTCCACAAGTAAGATAGGATGATTTTTATTTCTGCTCTTGTTGGAAGTATCAGATCAAAGAAATAACGAAAAGGAAAAGAGTTCTAAGAATGTTATACGCCCCGAAGGGTCGGAGCGAATGTAAGTGAGCGGAGAAGTCCCAAGAACGCCTATTTTCTAATGAGGTTATCAATGATGTTTACTACTTCAGTGTATTGTTTATCTTTTATCATACAGATTTTTTTAAGAATTTGTGCCTTACTTGCTGTGAAAATCATGTTTGCACGAATATAACTATCAATTTGAAGGTTTCCATCAATAGTGTTGTTTTGCTTGATTTCAACACAATATTTATCCTTCCGAATTTTTTTAGAGGTGATTTGGCATAAAAGAATGTCTTCACCCATTTCATCAGATATGACAAGGGTGGGGCGAAGTTTCCTATTACTTAAATCAGTGTATGGAAACAGAAATAACACTATATCTCCTTTTGTAAATGTGCCCACGCTTCATCCTCCTCGGGTGAAAGCCAGTATCGAGCAAGTGACTCTTCGCTTGCTAAATAGGTGGAAAAACCTCCAAAGGCTCCAGTTTCACCTTCAAATAACCTTTCTCTTATGAGTTCTCTGATAAAATTCTGCAAAGTATCAAATCCATGGGTTTCTGCATAGACCTTTGCAGATGAATATATCCTATCAGACAACTTAAGACTTATTTGCGTACCCATGAATACACATATGTACAATATGATATTTAAATTTATCGTACAGGCGTTCTTGGGGTTGCGTATAACGTTTTCGGGGATATACGACGTTGCGACCGAAGGGAGGAATGTCCCGAAGGGCGGGGCGTCAGCCCGCAGCGTATATCCACCTGTTATATGACCGAGTCGAAGGCGAGGCAAGGCACGAAGTGTCGCAGAGTTGGCACACGAGAGATTGGGATTACCCATGTCCCGATCCCTTTTCTTTCTTTTCATATATCAAAACCTCCGCATTTTATACAGAAATATTCATTACCTTTTTGAGTATATCCATCTTCACCCAATTTGATAATTTTTCCACACTTTGAGCACCTTGTTGGTTCATAATCGGGAGGATTCTCAAGTTTCTCAAAATTATACTCGTTTGTTCCATACCATACATACATTTCTGTCTCGAAATCCTCCCTACATTTCGGGCAGTCCTTCCAGTCCCCTGGATGTCCTTCATGGTAATGATACGAGCAAAGAGTGTACCTATCATGGTTTCGATAGCAACTATTTCGAGCATAAGAAAAGAGAACATACTGGTCTGCATCATCACAAATCCACTGATCGCAACATTCTGTTTTTGTAAGTTTACCCGTTTTTCCACATAGCCCGCAACGAGGACGACTTTTAGAAGATTTTGTTTTGCGATTTTTCTCTATCTTTTGCTTTTTTCTATGTGCCATATTTGTTATCTATCGTACAGTATGAGAATACCGTGGATTTTAATAATTTTTCTATGTGGAGTGTGCCAATTTCAGATAACGTTTTGCGGATAAAAGAAGTTGCCGAAGGCAATGTCCCGAAGGGCGGGGCGTCAGCCCGCAGCGTATATCCACTTGTTATATGACCGAGTCGAAGGCGAGGCAAGGCACGAAGTGTCGCAGAGTTGTCCGAACTTTTTTCTGTGCCTGTGACCTAATATAAAAATTCTTAATATGGATGAAAATGAGGCATATCTTCAATTGCTTCAAAGCATTCCTCTAATGGAATTTCATAAAATATTACCCACCATTTCCCAGTGTGGCGAAAGTAAGCTAAATTATATTTGCTTTCTTTAATATATTCAATACGAGCTAACTTCCAATCGTAAGTGGGTTCAATTGCCTCTGGTCGAGTATCTTGATATTTTGCATAGAAATATATGAAATTCTTC
>JAYEJS010000076.1 GCA_034660695.1 Candidatus Thermoplasmatota archaeon
ACAGATGTACATCAAAATCGGTTTTGCTCGGGCATTCCAATGTGACTTTTATTCCCTGGCCTGTATTGGCATTAAAACTGTACCAGTCTTCCCAGTCATATGCATCGAGATATCCAAAGTAAGAGCCAGATGATATTGACATTGCCGTACCAATTGTATTTCCTGCATCCTTTCCACTTCCAGCATCATTCTGTCCGACAAGTGTTATACTGATTGTATAATCACCAGTACCAGCACCCTCATTGGCAAAAATATGGATGAAATAGGTACCGCTCACATCAGCGGTATAACTGTGACCAACGGGAGTTGCCCCAGTATCCGCAAGCTCAAAGTCATAATCTTCGCTACTGCTTAGCAACACCTGGATGCTCTGACCTTCACAAACAGAAAACGAATACCAGTCATCCTCATCATTACCGCCAGGATCTAGAGTACCGATACGCCCTCTTCCTGGAACACTTTGATCCACGGGTTCACCGACATATATTGGAAGTGATTTAAGAACGTTGCCGCCAGCATCTACGTTGTACCCAATATCATTCTGGATGCCTGCCAATGAAACATCTTCTGTAGGGGTATAGATAGTGTCATACATCTGGCATACACCATTGTTTTCATCTCCAAAAGGCTCCTGAAAGTTGATTGTATCCAGATGATTATTACTGGTGGTAGTGTTATCAGACATTGCAGGAAATATCGGTATCATTGCCATTGAAATCAGGAAGAACAATGTAACAACTACTGCTCCCATTTTACCTATTTTAGGACTCTTCATTTTTTTCACCTCTTGCGTATTTCATTTTATTGCCTCCAAGATATACAATGCCTTTAGAATATATATATTCATCGAAGGCTTTCACCCCTATTCAACTAAGTACAGCCAATAAAATAAAGTAATCAGAATAATAATCAATAGTAGAAAATTACCAGTGCTCAGATCTATGCATCTACTTTTTCTTAACTGGTACTTGCACGGTGGCATAGATTATCGTTTCGTTTCCGACAACTTTAGGCTTTTTTGTATAGACTTCCACGGCAGGGCCCGCCCATTCGTAGCCATTTTCTTCCATCCATTCGGCGAGTTTCTTGTATGTTTCTCCGTATTCACTTGCAGGCGCCTTGTGTTTAATAGTGGCAACTTCCATTGAGAGCAGCTCTTTAATCTTGATTTCCTCATCGGGATTTGCTTCTCCTTTAATCGGAATACCTATCTCACTTCTGCATTCCTCGGACGGCGTTTTTTCGGGAGAATCATAGAATATGCCTATCGTTTTGAAACCGGGCCGTACCTTCTTTTCCTTTGCCCAAGCATACAGTCGGGGGATGTACTCATTAAAAGGTATTTCCCCGTAACTGCCCACATGCTCAATATATGCAAATTTAATCGGCTTTGTTTTTTCCAGCTTAATTTTTCCCATATTATTATCCCCAAGTATATAACAGACAGCGCCATATAAACATTTTCACTCTTATAGTCTCTACGAATAGGAATTTTTCCTGAAAAATTTCGACATTTTTTATAAAGAGCAATGTCTTATCTCTTGGAGTGGGATGAGATGACACTCTATGAATTTGGACAAAAAATTCGCAAAGCCATA
>JAYEJS010000077.1 GCA_034660695.1 Candidatus Thermoplasmatota archaeon
TGCAGTTGTAGGGGTGCCCCATAAAAAGTTTATAGACGTTGGAAATAAATATCTCCATCTCGAGGAAATTCATCCTATGAGAATCCACAGAAGTTTGACTAGGTATTTCTGCGTATATAGAAACATTTAGCGAGAAACAAACTTATTTTCCTCTATAAAAAACCGTAGTTTTTCCTGTAAATCCTCTCTTACTCCTATCCTCCCTGACGTTGCGATTTTAAAATGTTGGCCGACTCCTTTTTCGATAAATATTTTTGATGATTTATCATACACTTTTATGCCGTTATCTTTGCCGCTTATGCCAAAAGCCATTGTTAGCTTTCCAGGGCCAGACGTTAAATTTCTTATATCAGGTGTCATCCTCCTTTTTACCATGTAATCCAGTCCTTCCAGCGGTTCAACTGCTCTAATCAAAACACCAGAGGGCTTTCCCTCACTCTCAGTTATTATATTGAATAACCAGTAACCATGTACCATGTATACGAAAGTGGAGCCGGCATCCTCCCACATCCACCTGCTGAGTTTTGTTTTGCCTTTAAATGCCCTAGAGGCGGGGTCAGACAGCCCATAGTAAGCTTCTGTTTCAACTATTTTTCCTTTCAGCAGTGTTTCATTTTTAACTACAAGTAAATTGCCAAGCAATTTTTTAGCCACATCTGCCGGGTTATATTCGTAAAATGTTTTTGACAGAATCATGTTTACTGATAGCCACCTACTTTCAAACTCGGATCGCCCAGAAGCACCCATTCCTCTATTGTCTTCCAGTCCAGGCGCTCACTCGACGGGAAATGTTTATTCAGATAGTCGTTTAACGTTTGCCCGTGGATTTCTCCCAGTATATCCAGCCCGTTATCTCCATATTCAACAAAGAAATTGACGTTCAAAAATCCTGAAAAGTACTGTGTACAGTCCGGTATGCCGTCTTTATCATCATCTCCTACAGCAAACCAGTCCAGGCCAGCATAGCCAATGGTTGCTATTGCCCCTCCGTCAATCTTTCTGGTGAGCCACCAGCTCCAAGATTCTGGAGACCACTCGGATTTGTAATAGATATTTTTAATTTCCTTGAATTTCATGAGATTTAACAGGCTTACATTGAACTGGCTGTTGTGGCATCCGCCTACTATGCAGACTGGATACATGCCTTTATTTGACAATTTTGCCATGTCAGATACTATCATCCCGCTGATCCACGTATCTTCATCATACGGGGGATGTGTTGCCCAGCTCATCGGATTGCCGTGTCCGTCAAAGAAAATGAATCCGCATCCTTCGCTTATGGCATTGACTACATCATCCGAACCGGTAAGCGTTCCTGTTGAAGTCCATAGTTTTATCGGCTCAAAACCATCCATGTGGGCCAATGCTTCCTTATTCTCTTCTTCCCCTTCGTAATAGGGGTCATCTGGATCATCGGGGTAAGAATCCCCTCCAACGACCACCATTTTTTTGAACCATTCCTGTCCATACGTGGTTGTTTCATACGTTATTATTTTCTCAACCATTTTCTTTACTTCAAAACTATTCCTGCATGCAAGCCTTCCAACATAAACATCTGGATAAAAATCGATGA
>JAYEJS010000078.1 GCA_034660695.1 Candidatus Thermoplasmatota archaeon
TATTCCAATGGTTCTACATTGTAAACCTGAGATCTCAGTGGTACTCCTCCCCAGTCACTCATTCCTGTTCCATCTTTTTCATTCATTGTTTTTACCTATATGGAGTTAGGCTAGGATGCCAGTCAAAATTTACCCAGCGATGGAGAAAGGGATCCCATATTTTACCAAAAATTGGTCTTGGTAAAGGCAATTTCCAATCACTCCAATAGTTGTTGTACCAAATATTATGGTAAAAATACCCCTCGTAAGAATGACGATAGAAAGAAAATTTAGCATTACAAGCATTTTTTATAAAGTCATTTTTCGTAATAAAATTATTTGCACCCGAACCCAACAAATAGACACCTTCATTATTGTAACATATTTGATTTCCAGAAATTGTATTATTATACGTTATAAGCGGGCTTGAAGAACCACCTTTTAATTGTATGCCGCTCCATCCACTTGATGATATATTATTATTCAAAATTGTATTATATGAAGCATCAGTAATTAATATTCCATCATACCTATTATAGCAAACATTGTTTCCAACGATTTCATTATAGGAGCCATCACTTATGGTTATGCCATATTGTCGATTATGGCAGACATTGTTGTATGAAATTGTATTATTGTCTACATCTTCCCCCAAGGTAATTCCATGAAGATTTTTCCGTATCTCATTTTTAGAAATTGTATTGTCACAGGAACGAGCTAAAAAAACAGCACCTGCCCCAGGATTGTTAGATATGTTATTTTTAGTAATGAGGTTGCTGTTAGCATCACCTAGGTGAAGCCCCGTCCATTTTCCTCCTGAGAATCTGTTTCCAGAAATTATGTTATTGGAAGAATAGGAAAGATAAAACGGAGTGAAATTGCATTCTATTGCATTGTTTTCTATAATGTTATTACTTGAATACATTTTTATTCCATGCCCTCTTTTTTCAAGTGGCCATGAAGAGAAATCCCCATAATTTGCTATTTCAAGCTGCTTAACTGTGCATCTATCTGCCGTTATATTTACGGCAAAATTTCTTCCCCCTCCATCAATGATTGGCTTTTCTCCATTTTTTTCTATGCCAATCAGAGAAATGCTTTTGTTTATTACAATGCTTTCATTGTAAATGCCGTAGTAAACATAGATTGTATAGCTGTTGTCTGCATCATTTATTGCAGATTGTATGCTTGTGTAGTTGTTTGGACCAGAGCCACCAACATACAAAATGTTGCCACTTGTGTTTATGTTTGAAGCGACATTACCTCCATTGATAGATGCAAATGGAATGAACAAGAGAAGGAATGCAATTGCGAGCGTTATTATTTTATTCATGGTTTTATATCACCTCCGTTCTTAAATTTGTTTTGGAAAATGAAAGGGAAAAGGGTCAGACCATATTGGTCTGAGAACTGCTATCCGATGTGCTTCCACTGCTGTCATTGCTGACATAGAAATGCCATACAGGCCCGGTTGTAGTCAGTTGCCCATCGTCTGCAACGACCTTCCAGTAGTAAGTTGTTCCGGCCTGAAGATTGACAGAGTAATATACGGTTGTTGCCGTTGTTGTTGCTATTAGATTGTCCGGAGTGC
>JAYEJS010000079.1 GCA_034660695.1 Candidatus Thermoplasmatota archaeon
TTATGAATGGAAGTTTTTTGATATCCCCTATGCCCTTTATATCATCCGGACGGATGCCTGCTTCCCTGTACTTTTTTCTGTAAATGGGCACATCATAAGCATATCTGATGATTTTTCTGAATTGTTTGTCCCTGTATTTCTCAAGCTCTTCGTACGATACTCTCCAAACCCTGTTTATATCTGTCACATATGCTTTTGTCGCGCGAAGCAGAAAGACGGGATTCAGGAAGGGATTCATTTTCTCTTCTGCAATGTCTCATAAAATTTATATTTTTTGGCCTAAGCTTTTTTGTTTATATCAATCTCAATGAATGCAGCTTTGAGGATAAGGTATCTATTGCTTTAGATGCCTCCTCTGGACTTTTTGTTCCCAGACATATGATTTTTCCGGAATTGAAAATCAAGAAAACCGCACGGGATTCCTCCAGCCAATACACCAACCCAGGAAATTGCTCGGACTCATATTCAACGTTTTCCAATCCAAGGGCCAATACCATATTCGTCAGATTCATTTCCACGCATAAGTCAGAAGATGCAACTACGTTTTTTATCGCAATTTCTGATTCGAATGATACTTCAAAACCAGATTCTACAAGTTTTTCGCATAGTTTCTGGATGCCCGCCCGCAATTCCTCCTCGGACTTCGCACCCAAGCTCACCACCTTGCCGTTCTTGAACAGCAGATACGTTGTTTTTGGCTCATCTATGTGCATGATTAACCCTGGAAAACGTTCTTTTTCGTACTTGCTGCCTGCCACAGTTGATGCGATTTTTTCCAAATTAAGCTCTTTTCCAATCGTTGTGGTAGCAACTATATTTTCTACTTTCATGTCCATCATGGAATACCTCCAATCACAGGAAAATGGCTGATCTTCCTCTCTTTATTGCATATGTCTAATCCCGTATATCTGCTTTTCTGTCAAAAGCAGGGTTCTGTTGCATTAGCGGGCCCGAGGGGATTTGAACCCCTGATCTGCAACTCCGAAGGCTGCCGCCTTATCCTAGCTAGGCTACGAGCCCGATTGGAATAGTTGCACCTTTTACTTAAATTTTACCAGCATATGCCCTCATAGATCAGCCCTTCTTTTTCCTCGACGATATGCCTCCCATCAATGACAACAGGTCTTTTCATCAACCTGAAATTCAGATGGGAGAACTCTTCCCAGTCGGTCATGATAAGACATCCATCGGCATTTTTAAGGGAAGCATCTGCACTTTTGCAGTAATCTATATTTTCAAAAATTTTCTTCATATTTTCCATGGCGAGGGGATCATATGCAGAGATGACAGCATTCTTTTCAATAAGTTTTTTTATGACTGGTATGGAACGTGATTCTCTTATATCATCTGTTCCTGCTTTGAAGGAGAGGCCAAGAACCGATATTTTCTTTCCGTCAAGTTTTTCAGTGTGTTTTTCGAGCAGTTCGATCATCTTCAAGGACTGTCTCTCGTTAACGTGCATGACAGAACGCAGGATGGCCGTATCACATCCCCGTTCATCGCCAGCAGAAATGATTGCCCTCACGTCTTTGGGAAAACAGGAGCCGCCAAAGCCCGCCCCTGAGTTGAGGAAATAAGGGGAGATACGATGGTCCATTCCCACGGCTTCCATAACATCGTATGTATCCACTCCGAGCTTTTTGCAGAAGTTTCCAATTTCGTTGGCAAAAGATATCTTTGTTGCTAGAAGAGCGTTGCTTGAATATTTTATCATCTCGGCAGTTGTTAGAGTTGTTATAAAAAGAGGCGCGTGGAACGGAGTGTATAGCCTGGTTAACAGTTCCTCAGATTTTTTATCGTGCACACCGATCACGATTCTGTCGGGATGTTTGAAATCGTGTATTGCTTTTCCTTCCCTCAAAAATTCCGGATTCATTGAAACGCCAAAATCATGCCCGGCTTTTTTGCCCGTTAATTTTTCCAGAAAGGGTATGACAAAACCTTCGGTTGTACCAGGCAAAACAGTGCTTTTTATTACAACCAATTTCCATTCATTTCCGATATATCTGCCAATATTTTTAATTGCTTCCTCCACATATTCTAAATTTATGCTTCCGTCTTTCCTTGAAGGCGTGCCTACGCACACAAAAACAGCATCCGCTTCTGTTATGGGCCCATATTCTGTCGTTGCTTTTATCCTCCCGCTGTTTCTTTTAAGCATCTCCCCCAGGTCATCCTCATATATTGGCGGAAACGATTTATTTATTTCATTCACTTTTTCTTCGTCGATATCTATGAATACTACATCATTTCCATTATCTGCAAGGCAAACACCGGTTACCATCCCCACATATCCGGCACCAATTATGCATATCTTCATGATTTCGTAATGCAAAGTAGTTTAAAAAAACTCAGGAAGCCGGTGCATGTCTTCTCATCGAATATTATCCAGTTAGAGCCCGGGACAGATGACAAAAAGAAAATAAGAGGGAGAATTCCCCTCAAAGATAGAGATAGGTATTTTATTTCTCTGTAACAGTTACATCCAGAGCAACGCCATAAACAGTGCACCGGCGATAATCATTCCCATGCGGGTATAATTGTCTATTTCTGTATCCACCAGTGCTCCAACAGCGAATCCTATTCCACCTATTAGTATTCCAAGATCCGCTATTACTGTTGATGTATTTATTGCATCCTCGTCGTCTGCATACACTCCTGCTACCATACCTATAAATAGCAGGACAATACCTATTGCGACTGCTGCGGGTATCCAGGGTTTCATATCTTATCCCCTCCAGAGTGATAATATCTCTTCTTATTTATATACATGTCTATTTTTTTTCAAAATTTTACCTTATAGCAGCATTCCCTTCTCACCTAGTTCTTTCGCCATCATATCTATTGCATCTGAAACCTGTTCCGCTTTTCTCGCTCCTGTGCATACCAGTTTTCCAGAGCCGAATAGAAGGACAACGACATGAAGGTCTTTAAGTCTATAAACCAGCCCAGGGAACTATTCCGGCTCGTATTCTACTTTTTCAAGACCTATTGCAAGTGCGACGTCATTCAAATTCAATTTGGCATTCAAATTTGCAGAGGCAACGATGTTCTGGATATTTATTTCCGGACTTTTAAAAACCTTGGATCCTGCCTTCTCGACTTTATTACAAACTTTTTTTATTGCTCTTTTCACATCTCCCGTCGTCTTTGCACCCGTGCATACGACCTTTCCACTCCTGAACAGCAGAGCAGCAGTTTTTGGCTCATCCAGACGAAGTACAAGCCCCGGGAATCGCTTGGGTTTATAGTCTCCTCCGGACAATAATTTTGATAACATCGTCAAATCCAATTCATCGGCTATCGTGGTTGACGCTACAATATTTTCTATTTTCATATCAGCCATAATTTACCCCCTAATTTAAGTAGTATATAAACTCCCTTTATAAAGGTTTGGAGCACAATATCTGTCCTGCATTAGATTTATTGGGATGAACTTTGCATACAACGTTTGACAAAGGAGGAAATCATGGAGGGCATTTTGCACATACCGACCTGAACAGTGTTGTACTGAGGTAACGCTCTCCCCTATCAGGTAATATTGCAACAATTGTACCAGAATCCATATTCTTTGCTATATGCAGAGCACCTGCAACTGCTGCGCCGCTCGATGCACCGACAAAAATTCCTTCTTTTGTGGCGAGAAGGCGTACTATTTCAGATGCCTCATCATCATCGATTACAATTTTTTCGTCCAATATACTCTCGTTATAAATTTTGGGAGTCATGGATTCTTTCATATTTTTAAGTCCCTGTATTCTATGTCCTTCCGGCGGTTCTACCCCCACAATCCTGATTTCTTGCTTTTTTTCCTTTAAATATTTGCCCACTCCCATTATAGTTCCTGTTGTGCCCATGCCAGCAACAAATACATCGACTTCCCCGTCAGTCTGAGAGAAAATTTCTGGTCCAGTTGTTTCGTAATGTGAAAGGACGTTATTTTCGTTTTCAAACTGATTGGGCATGAAATACTTATCCGGCTCTTCATTAACAAGTTCACGGGCTTTTTTAATAGAACCATCTGTACCTTCATCCGCGGGGGTAAAAGCAACTTCGGCACCAAACGCCTCCAATATGTGCCTTCTTTCCATACTGACGCATTCTGGCATTAGTAACTTAACTCTGTACCCTTTTATGGCACCTATCATCGCAAGAGCGATTCCTGTATTTCCGGATGTTGGTTCAAGTATTATCTTATCTTTTGTCAGCTTCCCAGATTCTTCTCCCTTTTTTACCATATAATATGCCGGTCTATCTTTTATTGAACCACCCGGGTTCATCGCCTCGACTTTACCAAAAATCCTAACATCACGGTTTCTATTTAAATTGCTCAACTTCACAAGTGGCGTATTACCAATGGCATCCAATATGCTGAATTTTTTATTTTTCATATCCACCGTTGAACAAGATGATCGTATTTAAAAATTTTAGCTTGTGTGCTTTGCATAATTATTCCGAGAATTAGCCCCGTACATTTATTGCCAGCAAGGTGTCATACGAATGAATGAAATAAAATGGAGTCTCGTCGGGCATGCTCATGCTCCTATTATAACTGTTCCATTTCAAGTGAAAAATCTTTGCTTTTTACTGAATGCGTCAGCCAGCCCAGTGAAATGATATCGGCAAAAGTATAGTTGGCGATGTTTTCGGGTGTTATGCCGCCGGAAACCTCTATTTTCACGGACGGATTTACTGCTCTTGCCTCGCGGGCAGCTATTTTTCCTTTGGCTGGAGGCATGTTGTCAAGCATTATGATATTGACGTCCTCTTCAGCGGCAATGACAGCGTTTTCGATACTTTCAACCTCCACTTCTATCGGCTTATCTATTTTCTCTTTTGCCTTCCTTATGGCTTCCCTAATGGATAGGTATATTAGATGATTATCCTTTATTATAACTCCATCATATAACCCCATTCGGTGTGCCATCCCGCCTCCAATTGTAACGGCTTTTTTTTCGTATTTTCTGAAGCCGGGAGTTGTCTTTCTTGTTGCTGCTATATTAATTTTTGCGTTCTTTTTCCTACAAGTTTTGACAAGTTCGTTGGTAATACTTGCTATGCCGCTCATTCTGGAAATGACGTTCAAGGCCAGTCTTTCGCCGGCAAGTATGGAACGGGCCTTTCCTTTTATCTCCATTACCCTGTCGTTTGCCCTGGCTTCCTCGCCGTCCTTCATTATCAAATTTACGGTCAGTCCCAGATGGGAAAACACTGCTTTCGCTTCCTCAAGGCCTGCCAGAATGCAACATTCCTTGGAAATGATAAAAGCCTTTCCCGCTTCGTCCCCAAGCAAGCCGTCCGAGGTTATATCACCCTTCTCATTCAAATCTTCATAAAGGAATCTTTCTATGTCTCCCATAGGAACGTATTAATAGAAATCCTCTATTTATTAATATGGATAGCATAAAGCTAGGAATAATAGGCTGTGGGGCGGTAGGCAGTGATGTGGCGATGGCCGCGGACAACATGGAAGAGATATGCAAAATCTATCTTTACGACATAAAAAAAGAAAAGGCGGAGAAACTGGGTAAAAAATTAAAAAAGGGAGTTGCCGAGGATTTTAATAATTTTTTGGGAAAGGTCGACATTGTTTTTGAGGCGGCATCCCAGGAAGCAATAAGGCAATATGCAGAAAAGGTTATCGATGCAGGAAAGGATTTGATAATAATGAGTATCGGCAGTCTTTTCGATGACACCCTGCGAAAAAGATTGGAAAGGAAAGCGAAAGAAAAAAAATGCAAGATTTACCTTCCGTCAGGGGCGGTATGCGGTATTGATGGGATAAAAGCGGCTAGGGCAGATGACATAGACGAGGTCACACTTGTAACAACAAAGTCTCCTTCCTCTCTTGGCAGAGAACTGGAAAAGAGGACTATACTTTTTGATGGGAGTGCAAGGGAAGCGGTAAAGAAATTTCCGAGAAATATAAATGTTGCCGCGTGCCTGTCCATTGCCGGCATAGGATTTGACGAGACGAGGGTTAAAATTGTTGCAGATCCCGTGGTTAAGTGTAACAGCCATAAAATACTGGCCCATGGAAAATTTGGACGGCTTAGGGCGGAGGTAGAAAATCTGCCGAATCCAAACAATCCCGGTTCAAGTTACCTGGCATCCCTTTCAGCAATTGCAACCCTGAGACGGGCGATTAATCCAATTCAGATAGGTGCATGAAATGAGATTGGCACAGGTTATTGGCATAGCCATTGCACTTGTGCTTTTCACGGGCGGGGTGTATACTTCATACGAAAAGTCGAGAAATCTAAATGAAGCTACTTGTCTGGGTTGCCTTGCGCTTAACCCCATCGTAAAATCTTTTTCCGGGTTTTGGGTCGAGTATCCTGAAGGATATGATAAGGAAGGAAACAATGTGCCACATCCGTCGTGGGTCGTTGATGAACTGAGTAAAGGAAAGGTTGTGATGCTCTTTTTCTGGTATCATGGATGCGATCCATGCAGCAGACAGTGGAGTGACATGAAAAATGCAGGTATTGTTGAAGGAAGCGAAGAAAACGGGTGCATGGACGAAAGATACAAAAAAAACATCACACTTTTCACTGTAGATATCATCAATAGCGAGAGAAAAGATGTTATAAAAATTTACACTCCAAAGGGAGATATTGGAGCACCAACAACGGTCATTCTCACTCTCAAAGATGGAAACGTTTTGTGGTATGCCTTCCAGGGGCCTGCAGGTGGGGATGGTGGACAGCCTTCCCTCAAACAGTTAGAAGAAATATTGGCCCTTGCAGTCGAGAATATGGAGGTGTAGATGCCCCTGTGCAACTTTAACTGTGCGTCGTGCCCATTTGCATATGTATGCGTGCCGATGGCAATCGGTACTGCAGTAGTATGGAAAAGATATGCATTTTCTCCGATGCAGAAAAAAAGGCTTGCTTCTCAGCTTGCATTCCTTTTTCTTTCAAATACTGCCTTTCTCGTCGGCAGCACGGGGCTGATATATACGTACTTTTACTGCTGGGAAGCACCCATGGCATCAATGGCCTGTCCAATCGGCATACTGGAACATGCAGCCATTGAACACAGTTTAACGTCGTTAATTTATCTCGCCGGCTCTATAACCCTTATTTCCATGGTATTCGGTAGGGCGGCATGCGGCTGGGCATGCCCCATTGGCTTTTTGCAGGATATTATAGGACATAAAAGAAAAATAAAGAGTGCGAATGGCAAAAAGGCTGATAAAAAATTACGTTATTTAAAATATGCAATTTTATTGTTGATAGCCCCTGCATGTTACATCACGGGGAAAATGGTTTATACAAACATCTGTCCCATCGGCGGTTTAACTGCCACAATACCTGCCCTAATTCTCCATCCACACGGCTATGCCCTTGGCACATATTTCATTCCAAAAATGCTTTTTCTTGGAGGCTTTTTTGCGCTCGTTGTTTTGCTGACACGTGGATGGTGCCGGCACCTCTGTCCCGTAGGGGCGATGATGGCTCCTTTCAACAAAATAAGTTTGCTTCAGCTGGAAGTGGACATGAACAAATGCACTCACTGCGGGAGATGTAAAGCAGTCTGTCCTATGGACATTGAAATGCCCGAGGATAATAGAAGTTCGGAATGTATAAGGTGCGGAAGGTGCGTATCAGCCTGCCCCGTCAATGCGATAAAATTGGGTTTTACATGATCATAAGGGAATTTGTATGTAATGATATACAGCAGGTTATAAAAATATCTTATAACTCTCTTAAAGAGTATTATTCTCCGGATTTTTTTATTAACGTATGGCAGGTCTCGCCCAACGGTTTTCTGGTTGCAGAGGAGGGTGGGAAGGTTATCGGATTTGTATTGAGTGTTATGGCTGGGGCATCCACTCTTCGCATTTTGATGGTATGTGTCAGAAAAGGTTACAGGGGAAAGGGCATAGGCTCTACGCTCCTGAACCAGATAACAAGGAAATTTGAAAATCTAAAGAAAGTTTATCTGGAGGTGAAAGTAACAAACAAAAAAGCCATAAAGCTTTACAAGAAGCATGGCTTCGTAATAAAAGAAATCCTCCATGATTTTTATCCAGATGGGACAGATGGCTACCTCATGGAAAAATCGCTCTTATGATCTTCTATACAAAATTAAGGAAAAGATGATTGCACATAGTAAGATAGCGAGAGTGAAGGATGGTGTTTCTTCTCCTATATGCCTGTCGGGCATTTTTCCTTCAGTAAATAAAGATACGGTATAGCTACTATCAAGCTTTGTACCGTAAATATTTGTTGCATTCCGGTCAATTTCTATGGAATAGTGTTTCTCGTGTTCCAGAGGAGCGGAGGGTATTATGTACAATATGTCCCCATTTTCGTTCCAGGATTTACTGAAATCGAAGGTTGCAGATATATTGCCACCCATGCTGCCTTTATCCATTTCCTCCGAGAAAACTATTGAAATTTTTGTTGAAACCGGTACTTCCCTTTCTCCGTCATAAGGTAATGAGCAGAGCACTCTTAGCGGCATTACCTCAAAACCAATTGTAAATTTCTTGCCCATATGGTTGCCCGATTTGTCCATGGCATAAGTTGTTATCATTATTTTATACTCGCCCGGCGGAAGGAATCTCGGTATTATTTTTAAGGCAGTATCATTATCTTCCCATTCTATGTGGTAAGAAAACCATGGATCGTTCCTTATGGCTTTTTCGAAAAATCTTATTTCCATTGGTTCTGAAAATTGTATTTTTATAACATCCCCGCTTTTTGCTGTGCCTCCATTGCCAGGATATGTTGAGATTATTTCAGGCGACTCTGTATCTGCAGAAGACGTTTCAAAAGATAACTCGTACGGCTTTCCCATTTCCTGCCCGCTGTCCCTTCTTATACTGCCGGACAGTGTTATTGTATATACGGTTTTGTACATCCAGTGGTTTTTCGGAGATATTACCAAAACTTTGTCACTGTTCCATTTGATACTGTAGTCTATTGGCAGGTCAATTGAAATTGCATTTGAAACAGATGATTTGTCCATGTTGTAAGAAAAGGCTATGGTTACTGGAGAAAATATATCTTTATCCTTTGAGTTGTCTGCAGGGTCTGTTGATACAACTGTTGGAGGTGATGTGTCAACTGTGAATTGCCATGAAACGGTGCTTTCCTGTCCTCCATCGTCCTTAACTTTAACCATGAACGTATATTTCCCATCTGCTAAGCTTTCGTAATCTTTCTCTGTTTCCTGTCCCCATTCAGACCAGCGGCTATCGTACCCTATCAACATATAGGAATAAAGCAACTCGTCACTGGAAGTAAAATCGTCTTTTCCTTCCCAGCTAAACGTTGCGTTTCTGTAACCTGTAACTGAAGCGGGCTTTCCAATTAGCATGACTGAAGGTGGTGAATCCTCCGGCGGCGAGGCGGCTGCCGCGCTATCCACATAATGGGCAGTGAACCGGTGATTGTTTGAAGGTGGATCTGAATAGCCGGTATGCCCTTCGGCATCAAAAAGAGCAGCGATCACCATTATGTTGTCCCTGGTTATGTCTTCATATCCTGCACTGCTCCCGTTCCATACAGTTTCTTCCGTTATAACCCCCTCAATGCTCACATCTTTATCAAGTGCATAGTCAAGGAATCCGAAATGGTAGGGGTTGCCGGCAAGGTTGTTCCATCTTGATACAGGCTCGACAACATACGCCCTGAGATGTCCGTGGTACGTTCCTCCGTTATTTTCAATTTTTATTGATATGGAAATGCTGCTCTCCCCGAGCCAGCCGACATCAATGACTACGCCGACATTAGGGTATGCCCTGTTTCTGCACTCATTTATGGCACTCTTATATGGTGCAGTATCGCTTTTTCCTCCGAAAACTACAGAATACCCTCCATCAAAAAATGAAGTTGGATACCCGGCTATGTTATAATCCTCTATCCTGTCTGCCGCTTTTTCATTTTTATCGGTGACCATGGCAACATAATAAAACGAACTATCAGAGCCGTATATTTTGTATAAAGCCTCTGCAGTATTCGGGCATCCTGTGCACCATGTTGCCGTTATTTCCTCGCAGAAAACAACTTTGCTTTCAGTTGATGCCTCAGATTCAAAATTAAAGGACGGCAATGACGCCAAAGATAGAAGAATAATTATGGAAAGAAAGGGGACACTTGCCTTCATTATATTTCAGAGTTCAAAGGTTTTTCGTCGTATTTCAAACTTTCGTCCTTTTTCTGAGAAATACCGCTGTCATTGCTACGGAAATTGCTATGATGGATGCAATAGATGCAAAGCCTGGCGTACTATTTCTACCTGCCTTTTCTACTGCGAATGAGGTCGAGTTGTCCCACGTGCTAGTGTTATCAGTATATTCCACGGTGAAATTGAGATGCACATCTGCCGTCTCGTTCACATAGAATGAATATACGTAATTTCCGTTGTCTTTTTCCATTTGCTCTGGCAGTCGGCATATGTCGCCAATGCATACCTGCAGAATTACCTTGGAAACATTTTCATCTGCTTTTAGATACACTGTTATTTTGTCCCCTGGCTCAGGGTGTTCGGGTGTCCATGTCACGTTTAGGGCATTTGCCTGAGTTATGGCAAGAGACGCAAAAATCAGTAAGACAAATATTGGGAGTATTTTCATTGCATCACCTATAATTTTATCAGCTTGATGTCATCCATTGCTTCGTTCCACTCGCTATCATACGCCCTAACAGTAAGAGGAACATTTCCTTCGTCTATCAATTCATTGTCATCGTAATCCTGGTTCCATTCCCAGGTATATAGGGGAGAGGTATCAACATGTACCACTTCCCGTCCGCAGAAGCAGCTCATCTGGAGTAAAAATTCAACCCTCTGCACGTCGTCGGATGCTTTCACTTCCACGGTTATATCTCCTATAACAATCTGTCCCAGGATTGGCAGTATTTTTATCCCGTACAGATAAATCCCATTGTGCGGCTTTACTATTTTAATGGAAGGGCCGTTTGAATAACTCAGCGGCATACTTACTTTCAATGTAGCGGGCTCGCTCTCGGCACGATTCTCATCCATTGCCTTCACCGTTATTGTATAATCACCCTTCTCGTCCCACGTATGTGATGCTGAAGCCTGCTGACCGGAATCGTGCAAAAGGGTGCAGAACTCATCACCATCGCCCCAGTCGAAGCAGTAAAACACTTTGTCACCGTCAGGGTCTGTTGTCACGGCAGTGTATGTATACCACTTTCCTACCTCACCTGATGACGGCCCGGTTATTGTCGGCTTTTCCGGGGGGTTGTTGGGCATCATGCCCGTAGTAGCATTTATCGCCATGACCGACGGAATTACAAGAGCTGCCAATACAAATATCGCTATTGCTTTTTTCATTTTATCAAACCCTTCATTAAAAATTGATATTAAAATTTAACTATCGTTAAGAAGAGGTGGGATTAACTCGTTGCTCATCAAAAAGTTTTAAATGCAGGTTGACATAAGCAGACAGAAAATGAATGATAAACTCAAAAAACTTGATGAGCTGAAAAAGAAAAGGAATGCTGTTATCCTAGCCCATAATTATCAGAGGCCGGAAGTTCAGGATGCTGCAGATTTCACCGGCGATTCCCTTGCCCTTGCCGTGCGGGCGAAAAAAACGGATGCAGATGTTATCGTCTTTTGCGGCGTGGACTTCATGGCACAGTCTGCAAAAATTTTGAATCCCGATAAAATTGTCTTACATCCAGACATCGGTGCAAGGTGTCCCATGGCCGCGATGGTTGATGCAGAAACACTGCTTTCCTTCAAAAAAGAGAAGGGGTTGGATGTGGTGAGTTATGTCAATACCACGGCAGAAGTTAAGGCCGTCTCAGACATATGCTGCACATCTGCAAATGCCGTGAAAGTCGTAAAAAGCATGCCCGACGGCGTCATATTTGTGCCCGACAGTAACCTGGGCAAGTATGTCAAGAGATATGTAAAAGACAAAGAAGTTATTCTGTGGCCGGGCTTTTGCCCCACGCATGAAGGCATAGAGAAAGAAGATATATTGAGGATAAAAGAAATACACCCGGAGGCGGAGATAATCGCACATCCGGAGTGCACCCCGGAGGTTATAGACATCGCTGATAAAATCGCCTCTACTGAAGGAATGGTAAATTATGCAAAAGAATCAAAAACAAGAGAATTTATTGTGGCAACCGAGCGGGAGTTATGCTACAGAATGAAAAAAGAAATGCCCGAAAAGATATTTTATTCAGTTGAAAACGCCGTTTGTCCGCCAATGAAAAAGATAACCCTGGACAAGATTATAAATTCTCTTGAAAAAATGGAGCCGGAGATAGCAATAGATAAAGAAACAATAAATAAAGCCAAGAAGCCATTGGAAAAGATGATGGAATTGGGAAGATAAATGAAAAACAAAAAGTTAAATATCCGCAATTCTTTTAATATATATGGGAATGAAAAAATTGGTTATCGTTGTGTCACTGCTTTTCATCATCCCGCTTTTCCAGGGTATAGCCGTCTCGGAGTCAATCAATGACTCGTATATACACATTATTGAGCCACGGGGAGGGCTATACTTTTACGGGAAAAAATTAATGCCTGGATATGATCCATTCTGGACGGTAATAATCGGCTCTAATTTCATAAAAGTTGATACGGACAGCAGCAGCAATATTTTAACCGCCTATTTTACTCTCTATGACATAGTTGATAAAGAAGTAATAAAAAGCGAGCTGGATAGCACCCCGTCAAACGGATTCTCATGCAATTTTTCCGACGTCCCTAAAGGAAGATATCTCACTGCGGTTATCGCTCTTGCTGTTGACCTGGACGAACCTGTGGCATCTGACTGGAGGACACCGATATTTTTTATTCCGATGTGAAAGAGTGTGTCGATTCAAGTTCCTGCCATTATCCCCTTTATGTATTCCTTTGTCTTTTCATTGGTCGGATTATTAAAAAACTGCTCTGCCGTTCCAGTCTCTACCACTTCCCCGAGATATAAAAATATTACATAATCGGCCAGCCTTTTTGCCTGTCTGAGCACGTGGGTGACCATGACGATAGTGTATTTCTCTTTGAGGGAAAGAAGAAGATTCTCCAATTTCTCCGATGAAATCGGGTCGAGGGCAGATGTGACTTCATCACATAATATAACCTCGGGCTCTACGGCGAGGGTTCTGGCCATGCAAAGTCGCTGTTGTTGGCCGATTGATAGGTCAGCTGCCGGAGAATCCAGCCTATCTTTAACTTCATCCCAGAGATTTGCCTTCCTGAGGCATTCTTCAACTATTCTGTCAAGCTCATTTTTGTTTGGCCTGTAGTGAATCTTTGGCCCATACGCCACATTGTCATATATCGATGCAGGCAGGGGATAGGGCTTTTGTGCCACCAGTCCCACCTTCCGCCTGAGTTCCGGCACGGGACGACTAGGATGGTATATGTCCTCTCCTCCGATGAATATCTCTCCGCTCACTTTTACGCCTTCCTTGATTTCATGGAGCCTGTTTAACGTTTTCAGAAGTGTGGTCTTCCCGCATCCCGAAGGGCCTATTATCGTGGTCAGCTTATTTTTTGGAATGTCTATATTTATATTTTTCAATGCCACAACATCCGTACCTCCGCTGTAAAATACATTCAAATTCCTAACCTTTATTTCTGTCTCAATTGCTCTCATTTTTTACCTCCTGAAATATAAGTAGAAAAATGACCTACGAGAATCCTTGATGCAATGTTCAAAAGAAGTACAATTGCCATGAGCACAAAAGCAGCCGCATAAGCTTGCTCTCTTACTGATGGATAACAACTGCTGGCCTGCTGGAATATCATCACTGGCAATGCAGTAGCTGTCTGAAAAAGCCCGCTGGGCATAACGCTGCTGGCACCGCAAGTGAATATAATGGATGCTGCATCGCCCATTCCCCTGCCCAGCCCCATCAAAACCCCAGCAGCTATGCCCGGAAGGGCGTGTCTCCCGACTATTTTGGATGTTTCCCATCTGGTAGTCCCCATGGAATAAGCGACCTCTTTTACATCCAGAAGAACAGATTGAACAGCCTCATCAGCATACCTGGCAATTATGGGCAATTCAAGCAGGGCAAGAGCGAAAATCCCGGCGAGCAAAGAAGCCCTTTGGTGCAGATATATCAGGATGGTTAGCACGAAAATGCCGTAGACTATGGAAGGCGTTCCCCATAAAGCATCCAAAAAAGTGCGCACTGATTCGGAAACTCTTTGGCTGGAATAATCGGATTGTAGAAAAATGGCAATTCCAAAAGCCATAATAGATGCAAAGGCAGTGGCCGGGAGTACCATGTAAATACTTCCCAGAATTGCGTGCAGGAAACCCCCCTCCCCGCCCAGAAGATATCTGGGTCCGGGTGCCGTCACGATTACCTGGGGTTTCTGAACCATCACGACTCCGCCTTTTAGGATGGTAATCCCTATTATCAAAAATAGAGAAGATGCAATGATTGCCATGGAAAGAAGCATGAGGAATTTGAAGATTTTTTCTTCTAAGTATCTTTTCATATTTTCCACCTCTCCTTAAGTCTTCCATTTATTACTCTTGCCAACGTGTTGAAAATTGTTACCATTATGAACAGCACAAGGGCAACGAATACCAAAGCGGATTGCTCCATCGGCACGGACATCATTTCCCCAAAGCTACTTATAATGACAGACGGCATGGTTTGACCGGCAGAGAACATAGACGTTATCTGGTTTTTACCTCCAATAACCATGGCTACTGCCATCGTTTCCCCAAAAGCCCTCCCAAATCCCAATAGCACGGAAGAAATTATTCCAGGCCCGGCTGCTTTCAAAAGCACATGCTTTATGCTCTCCCATTTGGTCGCTCCCATTGAGAGAGGTGCTTCGCGCAGTTCTATGGGTAAAGCCCTCAGTGACTCAACTGACAATGAGATAATTATCGGGAAGACCATGACCGCCAGAATCAAACCCGCGGTGAATATACACATGCCCGTGGTTTCCACGCCGAGCCATGGCCCAAGATAGTCTGATACAAAAGGAACGAACACAATCACTGCACATATGCCAAAAACCACAGAAGGTATGCCGGCCAGTACATCTATGAAGGATGAAAAATACTTTCTTACATTTGGCGAAGAATATTCCGATATGTATATTGCGGAAAGCAGGGATATGGGAACAGCTATTGCCATGGATATTAGGGTAACGTAAAATGTTCCCACGATGGCAGGATAAAATCCAAAATTGTAACGCTCTGGGTCCCAGTTGGAGGAGAATAGGAGATCGGTGATGGAGTATTTAGAAATGACTAAAGAGGATTTGCTTAACAGGAGCAAGAATATCAGGATGAAAAGCGCTGATGCAAATCCAGTCATTGCTAGCATTGCCCTGCTGCTGATTTTTTCTTTCAGCTGCCTAAACTTCAATAATTCCATTTTCTTATCTTACATCGACAAACTTTTTATTCTCTATTTCCTTTTTCTAGACATTCCAATTCTTGTTCTAGCGTTTCATCTGACAGTTGTACGTAGCCATTCTCCCGCACGAAAGCCTGGCCATCCGTGAGTATCCAGTGGACAAAATCCTTCGTTTTTCCTTTGAAGGGGCCTTTTGACACCAAATACTCCTTTCTGGCTGGTGGTGAGGGATAGTTACCAAGGGATACGTTTTCTACGAGTTGATCCCTGTTGTCATAAAAATTCTCATTCTGGTCAAGTTTATCGTTTCCGTTTAAGTCCAACGGCACCGGCCTGATACCCTCTGCAAACCCTCCGGTTTCTATATCGTAAGCATAATTCAGGTTGTTGAATCCTATTGCGTTTTTCTCTCCACGAACTCCAGTTGCTAGATTCATATCGCCGTCAAAGTTTGCAACCGCTTTACTCTGGAGGTCAGATTGAGTGTAATTCCCCAAAAAGCTTGCCCACACTTTTGCGGCACCTGACGCATCGGACCGGCCGTATACCACTATTTTATCGTCCTCAATGCTTTTATTTACAACATCTCCCCAGTGCGTCACCTCCTTCATAAAAATCTTCCTTAAATCCTCTCTCGACAATCCCTGTTCATATATTTCGTCCAAAACTGGATTATTGACATTTATGGTGGCAACCACAGCATCCTTTGTAACGGCGATATAGAACGCACCTTGTTCCAGCTCTTCTTCTCTAATGGGGCGGGAGACCATCCCTATATCCACCTGTTCGTTTAGAACATCTGACATCCCCTTTCCAGCTCCTCCGCCAGATACATCCACCGTTACGCCATACGCTTTTTCGTATTCATCTGCCCATACGAGCATCATTGGGTAGAGTGCCCATGCACCTGAAATTCTTATGCTCTCAGATTCACCTATACAACCGGCAAACGCAGTGGCAAAAATCAGTATAACCACGGCTATCGTTTTCGGTTTCGATCTTTTTACATATTTCTCTACTTCGAACATATTATACTGAATACAAATCCAGTATTTAAATATTGGTATTGTGCAAATACAAATTGGGATTATACAAATATCGTCATGATATTGAATTTTTAACAACATGTATATAGTCCAATGTATTTATCCATATTATGAAAATAGAACTCGATGACGTTGTGTGCCTGCAGGATACGGCCATCACCATCAAGGGTGCCAGAAGGAGAATAACCGTTCCAATCGAGATAGTAAAATTGATGGGATTGAGAGACAGGGATAAAATAAGGTGGCTTGCATTGAAAGACGGAACTGTATTATTGGAAAAGGTAAATCTGCCAAAATAATGTCTGGTAAATTACAAACCAAAACACCTAAATGGCCGATTGAATTCCTTTTCAGATAATGATACCTGCCCGTTTAATCCCGGACTATGGAGATATATCAGAGCCGGAAGTTAGAGCAAAATATGGGTATTTGGAGGGTTTTGTGAGCATGGCCGGCAATATAGGATTATTTGCGATAAAATTTGTGCTGGGTACGGCAATTGGCAGCATCGCTCTCCTGGCAGATTCATTTCACACGCTCTCAGATATCTGGACATCCTTTCTTCTAATAATTGGCTTTAAATTTTCAAAGAAAGGCCCGGATGACAGACATCCATTTGGACATGGGAGAATAGAATTTATAGCCGGGCTCATCATAGCCATTTCTTTAGTAATCATGGGAACAGGATTCGTTTATCGATCTATAGAGAAAATTATTCATCCTGCACCGGTCAGGGGCAATATTTTCATCGTACTTCTCCTCATCTTCTTTTCCCTGATAAAAGAGGGAATAGCACAATTTTCTATATCTTTAGGAAAGAAAATAGATTCCCCGACCCTACTTGCTGATGCGTGGCACCATAGGAGCGATGCAATAACGACAGTTCTCGTAGCAATTGCCATCCTGGGAAGTATGTATGGTTATCCTATCCTGGATCCATTTTTTGGAATTGCTGTTGCATGCTTGGTGATATATATAGGCATTGACCTCGCAAAAAAATCAGCTGATAGAATCATTGGCGAAGCCCCTGGTGAGGAAATGATAGGCGCCATAAGGAAATTGGCTATTGAAGTTGAAGGCGTGAAAGGCGCCCACAATATATCCGTGCATGACTATGGCGATTACAAAGTTGCCACGCTACATTTGGAAGTTGGAGATATGGATATAAAAAGAGCACACGATATCGCCTCAGTCGTTGAAGATAAGATAAAGAAGGAGATGAATATCTCGACAATTGTCCATTTAGAACCGTACGAGAAATGATTCATATCAGCCAAGCATTCCTTTGATGATCGTATCTATCGCTTTTTCTTCTTCCAATCCTCTAGCCATAAGAGTTTCAAGTTGTTTTTTATCCACGCTACCTATCGCTGCTTCATGAGTAACCTTCGCTTTTTCATTGCTTACGTTCACGATCGGTATCGCCTTTGCAATAGCATTATCTTGAACAATTTCAGTGCAGTCAACATGTCCTCTAGCATAAGGAGCATTTCCTTCACTAATGTTAGTAACCTCGGATGAGGCGTTATCTTTTACGGCGATCCTCGATTTTATTACGCTTCTTGCGTACTCGCCGTTCAGAACAATACCTTCCTTGACCTTTATTTCATCGTTTCCCTTTCCATAAACTTTTGTTATCATCTCGCTAATACTTTCCCTTTTTGCATCTATTGAATAATCGATATCAAGCTTTCCCACTCTTCCAATGAGCAGTGAAAATGTGGTGTTGATTTCTCCATAGTTTATTATTCTTGCTCTAGGTATTACGGTAGCACCACCATAATTCCCATGCCAATGTATCTCTTCATATCGTAAGGATGCTCCTTCTTCGATCATAAATCTTGCATCCATCAAGTGCTTTACTTTCACTGCATTAGGAAATACGCAATGGGCTAGGAGACATGCTTTCGAATTCTTTTCTGCTATTATCTCTGTATTAATCCGCTGAATTCCTTCTTTTGGTATAACGCCAAAACACAAATGGATTGGTTTCCCTATCTTGCATCCTTCCTTTATTCGTAATTTAACGTCTACACCTTCCTTTATGCTCTCTTTTTCTAGGACCATACCTTCTACAGCATTGGCACTCAATATTTTATTTTCACTTACAAACAAATATGCCACATCTTTTGCTTTTGTAATGGATGGGTTTCCTCCCATGAATTTATATGCTTCTAGGAGACCCATTCTTTTTCACCTCTAAATATTTGCCAGAAGGACATTTCCCACACATTTTCCTGAAAAATTTAGTCACTTCCCAAGTACTACCATTTTTCACTAAATAGCCATCGCAGATCAAGCTCGCCTCGTCTGCTACCCTCGCTACTTCTTCTCTATGAGTAATTAGTAAGACCGTGATACCTTCTTTTTTAAGACTAACGATTACGTTGAGAAGGTCGTCTAATGAAACGAAATCTATTCCAGAGTCTGGTTCATCTAGAATAGCTAGTTTTGGCGTCATCATTATTATTGATGCTAGCTCTATTCTCTTTCTTTCGCCACCGCTCAATGAATCATCGATTGCTCTATTCAAACACCGTCTTGGATCTAGATTTACCATCTTCAAAGCTCTTTCTATATTGTTGCCACCTATGGAAAGATAATCCCTGACCAGCAGCCCCTCAAACCTAGCTGGTTCTTGCCACGCTAATGTTATACCCATTTTTGCTCTCTCATGTATTAAATGACTCGTGATGTCCTTTCCTTCAAAGAAAATTTTACCGGTAGAGGGCTTATAAATCCCCATGATTGTATATGCTAGGGTGCTCTTCCCAGAACCGTTCGGACCGATGACAGCATGAATCTTTCCCCTGTTAACTGATAAGGAAAGCCCTTTTATTATTGTCTTCCCGTTTCTTTCTACTTTTATTGAATCTATTCCAAGTATTTTATTGTCATTCTTTTCCATTAACCCCCTCCTACGGGTGGACATAGCGCTACCTCGTCGCCATCTTTTAGCAACTCTGTTCCATTTGCACGGTTATGATTTAATGATAATATAGTTGAATCCATTAATTTCCTTAATTTGGGGTAGTCGTTCATCAGCATTTTCAACATTTCATTAACGCCTGTCTTTTCCTTTAACTCAATTTCGATTTCCTTCTTACCAACAACTTCTCTGTGAGCAGAAAAGAATTTCACCTTAATCTTCATTTAATCCTCCACAACTCGGACATTTCGGGTCACGCTCTATTTTGATTAGATCATACGTCAGAAATTGAGCGTCATATACCAATAATTTATTCGTCAACAATGGTTCCATGCCTACAAAAAACTTGACGACCTCTGTTGCTTGAATAGTCCCAATTGTTCCCGTTACCGCTCCTAAAATAGGAAACTTTTTGTGAGAAGGAAAACGAGGATAAATACATTTCAGACAAGGAGTTTTCCTTGGTATTATGGTGGTTGCTCTTCCCTCCAATCCTTCGCAAGCCCCATGGAAGAGAGGAATACCTAATTTTAAGGAGGCATCATTGAGCAAGTATCTACTGGGGAAATTATCCATGCAATCAACTATGGCGTCAACATACTTTAACAAATCAGTCACGTTTCCTCTTCCTATTTTTTCTTTTATACCAATAATCTTAATATCTGAGTTCATTTTCATGATTTTTTCCACAGCGGATTCCACCTTGTTTTTACCTACATCTTCATCCCAGTACAATATCTGACGATTCAAATTTGAAACTTTTATTTTATCATTGTCTATGATTAATATGCGACCAATCCCAGCAACAGCCAAATATATCCCGACAGCTGAGCCGAGGCCACCCACTCCAGCAACTGCCACACTCACTCCTTTCAATTTTTCTTGTCCTTCCCTGCCAAAATTTGGTATCACGATTTGCCTATCATATCTTTCTAAATCTCTTTTTGTCAGCATCTTTAGCCTCCAGAGGATACTCGAATTATTTTTATCTTATCTCCATCTAATATCTCTTCATCTATAGGTATTGGTATATTATTCCTGACAATTATCACGTTATCTGGAGTTTGACCAATTTTTTTGATCAATTCGTATCCATTCAAACTATCAGAAAATTCCATTTCTCTTTCTTTTCCATCATAAAAAATTATTGCCTTTTTCATCTATCAACCTCCATGCTCTCTATTCCCTTGGATCTCAACATTTCGCAAATCCTGCAAATTTCTTTTATTACATCATTTCCATTTATTATGCGTTTTGCAGATTTTTTTATTTGATTTAATATCTGCTCGTTAATTATTCCCATTTTGCCTTTCCCTCTTTTATCAGATAGATATTGAGATATTGCAGCAGAACTTAGCCCCAATTTTTCTGCTACTTCCTTTTGGCTTAAACCATAATCTTCCATCATACATTTGGTTAGTTCTCTTCTGATAAATGGTAGGATGTACCACGTTGCGGTCTCGCAAGGTACTTTCATTCAGTTCACCAAAAATCCTATATACCGATTTTGTATATAGATTTAACGATAGTTAATTAAAAAGGGATGGTAAAATGAATGGAAAAAAATTTGTTGCAATGATATTGATAATATTGGTAATGTCACCGCTGGTGAGCACGATAAGTAGCAAAAAAAGCTATACGAACGTTGCCATCATGCCATATAGGGCTGACATAAGTATTACGGGAGTAGGTGTTGAGATAATGGAACCTGAAGATGGTACTGTTTTCCACCGTAGGAATGTTTCGCTTCGTTGTATGGCACATGCATGTTGTGGAGACAAACTTACTTACTGGGAATGGAAATGGATATGGGATAATGGAAGCTATAGTGACTCCAGTACAATCAACTATAAAACGGAATTTGAATTCTGGATAAACATATCCCTCTATCCAGGGTGGAATAAAATTGATGTTACTGTAAAGGTCGCTTCAGGCACTGAAGGTCATGATAATGTAACATTATACTATGACGGTCCTGTTGCAAACACGAATGGACCTTATGATGGAAGAGTGGGGAAGGAAATAAATTTCTATGGATCTGCGGATGGGGGATATAAGCCATATAAATGGCGCTGGGATTTTGGAGACGGAAACGAAAGCAACGAGCAGAATTCATCTCATACTTACACAAATACGGGGGTGTACAAGGTAATTTTAACTGTAACTGATAGCATGGAGTACAACGATACAAGCTATACAGTTGCCGTGATAGATAAGAGAGAGGATAATTTCACTCACACGGTTCTTGCGGAATATGGGACTCTCAGTACCTGCCCTCATTGTCCTCCCGCGTCAAGCCAGTTATATGACATTTATACTTCTGGAGACTACAATTTTTACTATGTTTCTTTAGTTTACGATAAGAATCATAGAGCAGGTAAGAGGTTGCAAGAATTAAATATAAGCGGTGTACCAGATGTATATTTTGATGGAAAATATACGCATGTTTTAGGGAAGCAATCTGATAATCAACCCTATAGAAATGCCATTGCAACTTGTGGCACACGAAATGTAACAGATATAGATTTAGATGTTAATGTTGAATGGAAGGGCAATGCTGCCTTGAGGATAAATATTACTGTCAAAAATAATGGTCCTGAGGGATACAAAGGGCATTTACGGGCATATATTGTGGAGCCTGTATCCCGATGGAACGACCAGCAAGGGAATCCATACCATTTTGGGTTTTTAGGTTTTGCATTTGATAGAAGTCTTTCTTTGGCTAAGAATGGGGTTAAGTCCCTCGGTGGTGATACATATGAGTTCACTACAACCTGGCGTGGTTCCCTACATGGATTCAGCGATATATCGGAAGATAACATAATGGTGATTACAGCAGTTTTTAACAAGGAGACAGGCTATGTTAATCAAATTGCTGCGGCAGCGCCAGCACAAAATGAAAATGATAAACAAGCAGTCGTTACGAGCGTCGGTGGTGGAGACGGCTATACAAACATAACCGTGGAAGAGGCATGGGAACTGTTGCACTGTCCCTGCAACGGGATACAGATTCCTATAGACGTCAGGACAATAAAAGAATTTGTAGATGAACGAATAAACGTTCCATCTGAAAGGGAAAAACCACGGTGGTTTCCGGTGCAATTGATGCAGCGTGAGGGATTATTGCTGAACCTCTTCATGTCTTTGTATAAGGGTCAGGAAATCATCCTCTACTGCAGGACCGGTCATCGGAGTTACAACGCAGTTCAAATTCTCATTGACAACAGCTTTGACGGAAAGATTTACAATATGGTCGGAGGTATAACAGCATGGAAAGAAGCAGGACTTCCAACTGTTAAAGGATTTATGGGACTGCTAACTTGGGATTTCCAAGATAAAGTGGTCGTTGGGATAAAAGGGTGATAATGTGCCAGAAGGAAAAATAACGAAGGACACCACTATCACTGAAGCTTTAAAATTCCCTCATGCAGAGGAAGTGTTGTATAAATATGGAATTGGATGCATGGGATGCCCGATGATGGTGCTTGAAAAAATAGGAGATATAGCTATAATGCATAGAATAGATCTAGATAAGCTATTGGAGGAATTAAATGGGGCTATTTCGGAAGGAAAAGGGAGACTGGTATAGCGAGCGGTCTGTCCAGGAGAAACGCGTATATGCCCATAAATATTTCTGCGCTATGAAAAGATTGCTGATTTTTGCCTTCATTATGATTTCGTTCATTTTATCAGGCTGTATCTTATATTCGCATACCTCCTCGACAAAGATTGTATCAATCACGCCCGATAAAACAGTGTATCACTCAGGTGACCGCATGACACTTTATATCACACTTAAATCATCTGACATAATAAAGAATGTAACTGTCAATGCCACCGGATTAGAAAATAGAATTGGGCAGATACTACTACATGAATCTAAGGTTACCAACCTCGTGAAAGGAATTAACAATGTAACATTTGAGTATACCTTACCCTCCTGTTCGCCATGCAATAAGTTAGACCCCGGTACATACCCCATCGATGTTACGATATCGTATGACGGAAAAATCATAGCACAAAGTACAGAGAATATACAGCTTGAACGATAAATTTACCTTTGGTAAAATATGTAAAAACGAAATGAGAGGAAAGATGAAGAGATTTGTATTTGTTTCATTGCTTGCATTTCTTATTATTGAAACAGCATCTATTATAACGCCTATATCATGTGCAAAAGAGAGCGAAGTGTGCATCGTATTTTTTTACAGCCCAACATGCCATGAATGCATGGAAGCAAAAGATAAACTGGATAATTTAAAAGCAATATATAATCTCAATATAAAGAAGTATAATGAAATCCTTGATGAAGATTTGTTGTTAGGATATTATAAGGCATTTGATGTACCCATAAAAGAAAGGGGTGCTTTTGCAGTATTTATGGGGAACAAGCATTACTGCAAGCTGTCCCAGTTTGATGGTATTGAGGAAGAAATAAAAAAGCATGTTGACACCGGGTTAAAATGCCCGGAGCCGTCTGAGGATGGAAATGCCGAGGAGACCGTGAAGGGATTTACCATACTGACAGTCATGGCAGGAGGGGTGATGGACGGAATAAATCCATGCGCTTTTGCTACACTCATCTTTTTCATTGCATATATGGAAAAAGTGAAATATGGAAGGAAAACTCTCTTGTCAGTAGGGATATCATTTTCACTGGCCGTATTTACGGGCTACTTACTTATAGGGCTTGGAATACTGGAATTTTATTATAGGATAGAAGAAGTTGGAATAATTTCAAAGTACATATACCTATTTGCGGGGTTATTCGCATTGATACTTGCCGCTTTTAACGTGTGGGATTATTTCAAGATAAGCAATGAAGAAAAGCCTGTACTTCAACTGCCAAAATTTTTAAAAAGAAGGAGAGGGAGAATAATAAAAGTTTTAACACAGAAGAGGGAAATATTGATTCTATCCTTGCTTGCTTTTGCCACAGGACTTGGCATTTCTCTGCTGGAATTTGTATGTACGGGACAAATACTTTTGCCCGTAATGGCGGTAATAAAAAGTGCGTCTTCTTTAAGGATGATTGCATTTGCATACCTTCTGCTATACAACACCATGTTTATTGTGCCTCTGCTTATTGTAATGGCTCTATTCTATGAGGGATATAGCTCTGAGAAATTGGGCGAGATGCAGAAAAAAAGACAAGGGACAGTAAAACTTCTCACAGCTTTGGTACTTGGTGTCATCGGAATATACATGCTTTACATTTTGACATAAAAAAATCTACTTACAAAGAATTTTTATTCAGTCCATCTGTTTATCTAACAGGAATGCTAAATGAGGAAAAACAATGAATTGTATAAGGCTGTTAGGAGATCCATACGATGCTTCTCTCATTATTTCATTTTTCCAGTTCTCCACGAAATCAAGAGAGATGTAAAACTCTCCTTTCCTTATATTCTTTCCAATTTCTTTATTCCGCTATCCGATCCCCCCTTAGGGGAATTACGGCAGAATAATGGCTAAACACAAATGAACAATGCAATGATTTTTATAAAAAAATTCGTTTATATAATATGCCCTTGAAACATCGCCACCCTGTCAGAAAAAAAATTGCAGATGATTTGATAAGGGAAATAGAAGCAAATCTCGGCTGCCGCATTTCATATGATGGAATTGCAGAGACTGCAGATATCAATGGCATAAAGCTTCTTTTGTTGGGCGGTATCGCTAGCATCATATTCCTTAAAGATAAGCCATTTCTAACTCTCAGCGGCATAAGCAGATATAAGCCTGAGAAAAGATTTGTAACGGTTGACAGAGGAGCGGTCAAGTTTGTCATCGGAGGGGCGAATATCATGGCACCCGGCATTATTGATGCGGATGAAAGTATAAGAAAAGGCGACATTGTATGGGTGAGAAATGAGGAAGGGACAGCACTGGCACTGGGATATGCATTGATGGACGGAATAGATATGGTTAAGGCGAATAAAGGTAAGGCTGTTGAAAGTCTCCACCATATCGGTGATGAGTTGTGGAAATTATCCGTTGAATTGAGTAAATCATGACATTTTTTGAGGCAAATACAGGTATAGGCAGATACGGGTGGTTGAGAGTTTCTCCTCAGGGGTGAGAAAAATATTTTGGAAACAATAAGAACAAACCATTAAAGAAATTATTTCTCGTAAATTTAAGAGAAGAATTTATATCTTAAATCTATGCAGGAATATGTTAGATTAAGAAGGAAATAAAAAAATGGTAATGGAATAAGAGAAAAATCAAAATGATAATGTTAATTGTATAAGTAATCCCAAGTTATTTCATATCCATAAAGAGGGATATCAAAATATTCGGTATAGATTATGTTACCTTCTTGCCATGTTTTCTCTAGATGATATCTCTCATTTGCCAGCATGTCATCCATTTTCTGTTTCGTAAATAAGACATCAAGCTGTGGTTCAAGAAATATCAAGCCCCTGTCACTTGTATTAACGGCAACTATAGCATGATCTCCTGGGGAAGTATCTAAATAGACGTATCCTGCATGGATATTTTCTTTATCTGCATTTTTAATAACATCAACTGAAAAATTATGGCAGACATAACCGCTATTATATTCATTTTCATCTGTTTTATCCCGTTCTACAAAACTTTCGATCACGTTATAGGCTGGGGCGTTTGGAGAAGCAATAGAAGAGGCACACTCGTCAGAAAACTGCCTAAACTGTGCTTCCTTTGCGCAGTTCCAAGCCCGATAATAATAAGTTGTCCCCTTTATTACATTCCTGTCAATAAAACGCTCATCAGATCCCTCATAAACAATAACCCCATCATTCATGTTTTCTGGTGTACTTCCCTCTTTTCTGACAATGTATATTGTATCACTGCCCACTCCATTTTGCCAGTATAATTTAATTTGGTTATTATCATATGATTTAGCATGAAAAGAAACAGGACAATATGGTTTAGTGAGTGCAGAACTTACAGAGTAAGCTTGGGAATATTGAGAAAACCCTCCTGATTTTAGGAAATGCCAAGCCTTATAGTAATATAAATGGCCTGCTCTTCGATTATTATCAGCAAAATATGTCCCAGTGCCATTATATATTACCGTGCCATCATTCATATTTTCGGGCATGCTTCCTTCTTTTCTAATAATGATGGTTTTTTCTCCACCATCTCCATTATCCCAAGACAGTTCTATTTTTGATTCACCATGCGTCTCTGCCATAAACACTTTAGGGGCCTCAGGCTTTGTAAGATTAGCAGCAAATGAAAAATCATCTGAACAACAGGTTATATTCATTTTCGTCACATAGTTCCACGCTTTATAACAGTAGATTTTACCTGCCTCAGGCAATAGATCCGTAAAAGACTCCCCAGTTAGGTTACTGATTATATGACCATCATTCATATTTTCGGGCATGCTTCCTTCTTTTCTGACAATATATGTATATTGATCGTTCTGTCCTTTTTTCCACCTCAATTGAATTTGATTTTCATCAACTGATTGCGCAACAAAGGACTGGGGTGCTTGAGGTTTTGTGAGATTAAAAGCTTGAGCATAGTTATTGGAGCAGCTGTTTTTATCCCCTTTCTCTTTGAAATGCCAGGCCCTGTAACAGTATATTGTTCCTGGTTGTAAATTAGTATCGACTGTGTAATCATCAGTTCCATTATACACGGTTATCCCGCCAGGATCAGATATTGATTCTGGATAAGTTCCTTCTTTCCTTTTAACCAATGTATAAACAATGTAGTTGCCCCGAGAACTATCAGCATCCCATCGTTTTTGCCATTCAAGTCTTATTGAAGAGTTGCTAGCAGTAATTGCTTTCAAACTTATGGGAGCATCATCTGGTTCTTTAAAAAAGGGTAATTCAAAATCGGATAAATGCGGCATTACTAAAAAATAAAATGTCACTCCAAACAAAATGAGCACCCCCGCTATGGCAATTTTTTTCCTTAGATTTTTTGGTCTAGCAATAATTTTATTAGTATGAAACTCACCGCTACTCGTGGAATGTTTTATTTCTTGACAGTGTTGCTCAGAATCGATCTTGACAGCATTTACAATACTGTACCTAAAGAAATCTTTTTTCATTTCAGATATTGATTTAAACTCATCGCAAAGGTGGATCTCAGGCATTCGACAATCTGAGCAAAAATATCTGCTGCAATAAGGACACTTAAAGGGTAATCCTTCAATAGGTTTACCACAATTGTTGCAACGAGTCATCTATAAATATCCAATCTCATTCCTAAATTTAAGCATTACGATTTCCCTAGCAAAAATGAAAATATTTTTTGGTCCTCCAATTAATTATCACAAAATTAGCAACAAACTTATAAGGGAAATTTTACTTCCATAGGGAGAATGAGCGAAGATTACGATTTCAAGGTGGCTGAAAAAAAATGGCAGAAGAAATGGGAGGAGATAAATATTTACCACTTTGACAAAAATAAAGAGCCCGTATATTCAATAGATAATCCGCCGCGATATGCTTCCGGCCCCCTCCATATAGGGCATGCCGTGCATTATACCCATATCGATTTTGTCGCCCGCTATAAGAGAATGAGAGGTTATAACGTATTTTTTCCCCTCTGTTTCGATGTGAACGGCATTCCCATAGAGGAGAGGGTGGAGAAGAAGATGGGCATAACCAGAAAGGATATAGACAGACATGAATTCGTCAAGTTATGCAGAAGTTTTGCCGAGGGCAATATCGGGGATATGAAAAAACAGTTTTCCATGCTCGGCGAATCCATGGACCCAAGCATTTACTACCAGACGGATGCGGAATATTACAGGAGAATAACGCAGATATCTTTTATTGATTTGTACGATAAGGGATACATTTACCAGGGAGAATTTCCGGTCAACTGGTGCCCGAGATGCATGACGGCCATGGCGGATGCCGAGATAGAGCATGCGGAAAGGGAGACCAAACTCAATACCGTAAAATTTTATTTTGCAGAGCAGCAGCCAGGGCAGATAGAAAAATATCATGGCATCGGGAAAGATGAAAAAGGACAGTATCTGGAGATAGCAACAACACGTCCAGAAATGTTTCCCACCTGCCAGATAGTCGCCGTCCACCCTGATGATGAACGCGCTCCATGGCTTGTAAATAAAGAAGTCATTGTCCCACTTTTTGGCATGAAAGTTAAGATAATAGAGGACGAATCAGTGGACCCGGACTTCGGAACCGGCATCGTGATGGTATGTACAATCGGTGACAAGGACGACCTGGAAAAGGCTTTCAAATACGACCTTCCGATAGAGATATGCATAAATGAAGCGGGGCGCATGAACGACCTTGCCGGAGACTATGAAGGAATGAAGGTGGAGGAGGCGCGGGCGGCGGTCTTAAACGACCTCAATGAAGCAGGTCTCCTCATAAAACAGGAAACACTGAGTCAGAGCGTCGGCGTCTGCTGGAGATGCAAAACGCCAGTTGAATTTATACAAGCGGAACAGTGGTTTTTGAAATTGATGCCTTTCAAGGAAAAGGTTCTGGAGGCGTCACATAAAATACGATGGTATCCCGAATACATGAGGTTGAGGTTCGATGAATGGGTAAATTCCCTCAAGTGGGACTGGGTGATATCACGCCAGAGATATTTTGCTACTCCCATACCATTGTGGAAGTGCGAGAATTGTGGCGAAGTAATAGTTGCCAGGAAAGAGCAGTGCTATGTCGACCCAACCATTGATTCCCCGCCTGTAGAAAAATGTCCGAAATGCGGAGGAAAATTAAAAGGATGCGAGGATGTCTTCGATACCTGGATGGATTCTTCCATAAGCCCATTGTACAATACTTTTTGGGAGAGAGACAAAAATTTGTTTGACAGACTATATCCAATGTCATTGCGCCCGCAGGCACATGACATCATACGGACATGGGCATTTTATACTGTTCTCAGATGCCTTTTAATAACTGGAAGGGAGCCTTTCACCGAAATAATGATGGGCGGGTTTATCCTTGCGCCCGATGGAAAACCGATGCACACAAGCTTGGGAAATGTCATAGACCCGCTGGAGATAATTGAAGAGGATGGCGCCGATTCCCTCCGCTATTATGCGGCCAAGTGCAAACTGGGAGAGGACAATCCATTCCGGTATAAGGACTTGGTCAGAGGGAAGCGCCTGATGAAAAAGTTATGGAATACGGAAAACTTTGTTGGAAAACCGCTTGAGGGTGTAGAAAAATTGGACGATGTGAAAAAGGAAGGGCTTGGAAATATTGATAGATGGATTCTCTCGCTTTACAGCAGTGTTGTAGAAAAATGTACCGACCATATGGAAAGTTTCGAATATGCCGATGCAGTGAGGAAAGCCGAATACTTCCTATGGCATGAATTTGCCGACCACTATATCGAGATGGTAAAACATCGCATTTATGATGAAAACGATAAAAATGCCGTCTATGTTCTGTATACTATTGGTCTGGGTATACTCAAATTGTTTGCGCCATTTTTACCCCACATAACCGAAGAGATATATAATAAATATTACAGGAAATACGAAGGAAAGGGTAGCATCCATATATCCAGATGGCCCGAGCCAGTACTGACAGACAAAAAAGCAGAAAAAGAAGGAGAGATGATAAAGGAAATAACATCTAAAATTCGTGATTGGAAGAGCAACAGGGGAATGTCATTAAATTCCGCCGTGAATTCAGTGCAGATATATGGCACCGTCTCCGAAATTAAGATGATTAAACCAGGCAGCAATATTATAAAAAATACCTTAAATATCGAAAATTTAGAGATAAAATCCGGTATGCCCGATATTGAAGAAATACCCATTGCTGTCAACCTCGATTATTCTAAAATCGGGCCAAGATTTGGGGCAGCAACCGGGCAGGTAGTTGATAAGATAAGGCGCGATATCAACACAACTTATCAGGAATGGAAAGAGAAAGGAGAAATTTTGTTATCGGATATTCCGCAGGCTGGATCAGCAATAATTAAACGAGAAGAGATAAGTTTCGACACACGCACTCAGATAAAAGGCAAAACGGTGGATTTAATAAAAGTGGGCGGTATTATACTTTTGATAGAGGGATAAAAATGAAAAGAAAAATCAGAAATCTGATACTAAAAGCGGTTGCGGTTATTGTGATGCTAATCATGATACTAGCTGGATTTATCGTAATGTTCTAGCACTGATTATCTTTGTCGTATACGACACTGCTTTTTGTCTCTCCCTCTTCAGTTTTTTTGATGCAGATGTGTACCCCATCCCCGAAAATTTCCACGCCCTCTTTTCTGTCAATTATTAGTTTTTCCACATGTATCTCCGGAATTTTTCCGGATGCAAAAAAGTTGAGATATAACTCTCCGTTTATTTTGGCATTAATGCTGTCCTTTGTTACTGTTATGTCAATTTCCGTGCCGCCTGTAATCCTTATCTCCATTAATTTGCTTTTGATTGGATGATAAACCGAGCCGCTTTTTGGCGTTACGTATATGTGGGTTTTGCTATATCCCACATTCCATTCGATGCCTTTCACATACGAAAAAGAGTTGTTAAAATTCACGATACGTTTTTTCATGTGAATCAGATTTTTTATACATTCACGCAGCCCCATTCTTTCTCCAATATCCTCAATTCCTTCTGTTACGGATTGAAGTACGCCTATGCCCCTCTGCATATCGCCAACCAAGTCTCTAATTTCATCCATCATATCCCTTAACATCGTCTCATCCATTTTTTCATTTGAAAAATATGAATGATATTTTTCCCTGATTGTCGACATCGTTTCACAAATTTTTTTGTAATGGGGCATAAGTACCGAATGTTTTTTTATTTCATCAATATCCGTAGCCTCTTCAAAATTTTCTAAATCCCTTATATCCTCAATAACCTCATCTAAATGTATACCAGCTCCAGATAACAACCATTCCCGCACCGTTTCGTACAGGTCACAATATGTCAAAAAAAGATTTCCTTCCCATTTCACGGGATACATATCTTCACTGTTTCCGTCCATTTTAATCGACTACTTTTTCCATGGCTGCCTTTACAAATCCAAAAAACAGTGGAGCAGGGCATAGCGGGCGCGATTTGAATTCGGGATGAAACTGAGATGCAATGAAAAATCTATGTTCCGGAATCTCGGCTATTTCCATTCTTATCTTATCAGGAGAAACGCCAGAGAAAACAATGCCTTTCTTTTCAAGTTTATCTATGTACTCCGGGTTTACTTCATATCTGTGGCGGTGACGTTCGGATATTTCTGTTTTTTTGTATAGTCCGTGTGCAATTGTCCCTTCTTTTATCTTTATTTTGTATGAACCAAGCATCATTGTGCCGCCCATATCTTTCACACCGTACTGTTCCGGGAGTATCGTTATAATGGGGTGCTTTGTTTTCGGGTCTATCTCCGTGCTGTTGCAATCAATGCCGGCAACATTTCTTCCGTACTCCACAACGGCAAGCTGAAATCCGAAGCAAATTCCAAGGAATGGAACATCATTTTCCCTTGCATACCGTATGGATTCAATTTTTCCGTCGGTGCCTCTTGTTCCAAATCCGCCTGGCACCAGTATTCCATGTAAATTTTTTAGAGAGTTGAGGTCACCTTTCTCAAGATCTTCTGCCTCTATCCACTTTACATTTACGTTAACTCCAAGATTTGCCCCGGCATGACGGAAAGCCTCGACTATGCTGATATACGAATCGCTTAAGGCCGTATATTTTCCCACAATTCCTATATTCACGCTATCTTTTGTCCCTTTTATTTTATCGACAAAGTCTCTCCATTTTCCCAGTCCGTCTCTCTTCTCGAGCCCGAATCTTTTCAGCATAAAATCTGTTAATCCCTGTCTGTCAAGCAATAGAGGAACTTCATAAATACATTTCACATCAGGCACAGATATCACTCCCTCGGGAGGCACATCGCAGAAAAGGGCTATTTTCTCCTTGGTTTTCCTTTCGAGAGGTTCTTCCGAACGACCAATAATAATATCGGGGTCTATCCCTATGGCACGAAGTTCCTTGACAGAATGTTGTGTTGGTTTTGTCTTCTGTTCCCCCACAACACCTATTACTGGGATCAAAGTCGTGTGGAGAAACACAATGTTATCATGTCCTACATCCTGGTGAAGCTGACGAACTGCCTCGAGGAATGGCATGGATTCTATGTCGCCGACCGTGCCGCCTACCTCAACGAGACATATATCCGCTCCGCTTTCCATTGCAACTCTTTTTATCCATTCCCATATCTCGTCTGTTATATGGGGCACTATCTGTACCGTTTTGCCCAGGTAATCCCCTCTCCTCTCTTTTTCAATGACGGATTTGTAGACCCTGCCGGTTGTTATATTATTATCCTTCGAAAGATTTACATCCAGAAACCTCTCATAATTCCCCAAGTCCAAATCCACTTCTCCGCCATCTTCCAGAACAAATACCTCTCCATGCTGAAATGGATTCATGGTGCCGGCATCACAATTAAGATACGGATCTATTTTTATTGCAGTAACATTATACCCCTGCATTTTAAGGAGAAGGCCAACCGATGATGTTGTGATGCCTTTTCCCAAACCAGATAAAACACCACCTGTAATAATGATATATTTGCCTCTTGGCATAACTCCATTATGCGTTTTGTATTAATAGAATTATCGGTAGAACATTTGGTAATCCCCAATAAATTTGTTGAAGATTTAAATAGTAGGAGATAATTGCCTCTTAGCAGAAGAACATGCTAGGAGGGAAAAGATGGAAAAAAAGAAAGGTAAAAAATGCCTAAAAGATAGGCATGGAAATGTGGTAACCTGTCAAAATCCAGAATGCAAGGCTTACC